>NZ_BOLT01000001.1:0-180272 GCF_016861805.1 Lacticaseibacillus sp. 53-4 | reverse complement strand
GAACTTAGGAAAGGTGGCGAAGCGGCTGTTCGCTTTGTCGGCTCTTAATCAAATTAAAAGGACCAAGGCCAGAAATCTTCGTGATTTCCGAGTCTTGGTCCTATTTTGAAGGGGTTATGTCACAGCCCCTTTTGTTAGCCATGGATGCGGATCAAAACAAAGGTGAGACTCAAGGCGATGCCCGCCCAAGTAAAAGGCAGCATGTTCGCTTTGATGCGGCGGGTGTTAAGAACACTTAACACCACCAGCACCGCCGCGCAAAAAGACAAGGTAAATTGCTGGAGCCAGTAGCCCGTCCCAAGCCCAGCTAGGATCAAGACTGCCAGGGCCCAAAGCGGGAGCTGATCGGCCCAAACGCTGAGCAAGAGCAGGGCATTGATCAAAGCGAAGACGACAGGCACAAGGGTCGTCAGGCCATGGGTGAGGCTTGCGCTCAGCATGAGTTGAATGAAGGTGACTTCAATCAGCCAACCGGAAATCGCGGATTTGGCGCTCATTTTTTGGGTGGCAAGCAGCCAACCCAGGCCCGCCTGAGCAAGGGCGAGGGGCAAAAGCGCCCACTGGTTACTGCTCCCGATGATCGCCAGAGTGAAGGCCGCAATCGTCCAAGTTCCTGGGCGCGCCGTGGTGGCAAGCGCCGCCAGGGCGATGGTGAGGCCAAGCAGCGCGAGAAACGGCCAGTCATGAAAGCTGAAGTTCGCCCAGTTCAGCAGAAGCGGCAGGGCCGCAGCTTGAATGAAGCGGCTCACAGTGAGCACACTTTTTTGTATCGTCATAGGCAAATTCCTTTCGTCACGTGTCCTATCATACCGAAAGGGTAGACGCGGTGCAAAAGTAATTTGGCTGGAAGCTTGCCTAACGCGTTAGATTTAAGGGTGACCCTGTGATAAGATTAGACAGTTGCAAAGAATTCCCGATGGGATTCAAGACGATGTGTCTTGGAGATGCCTTGTAACCGAAACAATAAGGGGGAAAAATAAGATGCAGGAACGACATTTATTTACTTCGGAGTCGGTCTCTGAAGGACATCCAGATAAAATCGCGGACCAGATTTCGGACGCCATTTTGGATGCAATGCTGACGCAAGATCCAGATGCCCGTGTGGCGTGCGAGACGACTGTGACGACGGGGCTGGTGCTGGTGGTCGGAGAAATCTCGACGAGCGCCTACGTCGACATTCAAAAGACGGTGCGCGACACGATTCGGCGGATCGGCTACGACAAGGACTCCGGATTTGATCCGGATTCCGTGGGGGTCATGACCGCGCTTGATGAGCAGTCGCCGGACATTGCCCAAGGCGTCGATGACTCATACGAAGCACGAGAAGGCGAAGATGATCCGCTCGACCGTATCGGGGCCGGCGATCAGGGCATGATGTTCGGTTACGCGATCAACGAAACGCCGGAGTACATGCCGCTGCCCATCGAGCTGGCCCACCAGCTGATGCAGCGCATCGCTAAGCTGCGCAAAGAGGGCACTATCACCTATCTGCGCCCGGACGCCAAGGCCCAAGTGACCGTCGAGTATGATGACAACGAAAAGCCAATGCGGGTGGACACCGTGGTCATTTCCACGCAGCACGATCCCGACGCTACCCTGGAACAGATCCGGCAAGACGTCGAGGCCCAAGTCATTCGCGCAGTCATTCCCGCCAACTTGCTGGATGACAACACCAAGATTTACGTCAATCCGACCGGGCGCTTTGTGCTTGGCGGACCAGAGGCTGACTCTGGCTTGACCGGGCGGAAAATCATTGTGGACACCTATGGCGGGTTTGCCCGGCACGGCGGCGGTGCTTTTTCCGGCAAGGACGCGACTAAGGTCGACCGCTCGGCCTCTTACGCGGCGCGCTACATCGCGAAGAATGTTGTGGCCGCCAAGCTGGCCGATAAGATGGAAGTGCAGCTCGCGTACGCGATTGGCGTCGCACAGCCAGTGTCTGTCTCAGTCAACTGCTTTGGCACGAACAAGATCTCAGAAGAAAAAATTACCCAGGCCATCCGCGAAAACTTTGATTTGCGGCCGGCGGGGATCATAAAAATGCTTGACCTAAAGCGGCCGATTTACGAGCAAACCGCGGCTTATGGTCATTTTGGACGTACAGATGTTGATCTGCCGTGGGAGCACCTGGATAAGGTGCCTGAGCTGGCGAAGTACTTAGATTAACGAGAAAAGAGGCGGCCGTTCCGGGGGATCCTGGACGGTCGTTTTTTATGGAATGGAGTAAATATGTTAAGTAAAACCAAGCAAACTAACGTGGCAATTACGACAATCGCGATTTTTGTGGCGACCTTCATGACAGCAATTGAGGGCACCATTGTCGCAACTGCCATGCCCACCATCGTGGGAGACCTTCACGGCGTTCGCCTGATGAACTGGATCGTGTCGATTTACCTGCTGACAAACGCGATGGCCACCCCGATTTACGGGAAGTTCGCGGATAAAATTGGCCGCAAACCGGTGTTCCTGCTGGGACTGCTGCTATTTATCATTGGGTCCGCGGCTTCGGGTCTGTCGCAGTCGATGCCCATATTGATCATCTGCCGCGCTTTTCAGGGCATCGGTGCCGGGGCCATCATGCCGGTGACCTTCACCATCATCGCCGACATCTACCCCTATGAAAAACGGGCCAAGGTGCTTGGATTCAATGGTTCGGCCTGGGGCATCGCCTCGGTCGTGGCGCCGCTGTTGGGTGGGTTCATCGTCGATACCCTGTCGTGGCACTGGATCTTTTTCATCAACGTCCCGATCGGGCTGATCACGATGCTGCTGATTGCCGTGTTCTTTCATGAACAACACGAAACAGTGCCAGCGCCAGTTGATTACCTGGGGACGCTGTGGCTGGTCTTGACCCTGCTGTTTTTGATGCTGGGCTTTCAGGCGCTGGCGAGTGCCCATGGAATCGTCAACTTCTTGGGGCTGCTGGTCGCGGCTGGGGTGGCGCTTTGGTGCTTTGTCCGGCGCGAGCGGCGTGCCGCAGATCCGATCATCGATTTAAAGCTGTTTAAGAACCGGCCCTTTGTGGTCGCCAATGTGCTAGCCGCCCTGGTTTCGGGCGTTGTGATCGGCTACGAAACGTACATGCCCATGTGGGTCCAAGGGGTACTGGGGATGGCGGCCTCGTTTGGCGGCTTTGCCATCACGCCCAGCAGTTTGATGTGGGTCGTCGGCTCGTTTATCGCCGGCCGGTGGTTGACTAAGATGACGCCAAAGCGGATCTTGACGCTGGCCTTGCTAGATATTTTGGTGGGGATTGTGGTCTTATCCCTGGTGCCGGAAAGCACGCCTTATGTCGCCTTCTTGGTGATTGCAGCCGTGATGGGTTTTGGCTTTGGGATCGTGATCACGACGACCACGGTGCGGGCCCAGGCGGTGGTCAAACCGGAGGAGATTGGTGTGGCTACCAGCTTCAACACCTTGTCCCGCACGCTCGGGCAAACGCTGATGGTCTCGCTATACGGCGTGGTATTGAACCTGCGCATGGCGCAAGGTGTCGCAGCGCATCCTGATGTGAATATGAACATGCTGAACCGCCTGATCAATCCCCAAACCGCGGTCAGCTTGCCGAAGCACCTGCTGCCGGTGTTGCATGAGATCTTGTACTCGGGCCTGCACAACATTTACTTTTTCTCGGTCGTGATTGTCGTGCTCGGGCTGGCGTTCAATGCACTGGATCGGCCGGCGCGGCAATAGCATTCGCTGAAAAGAATTGAGAGTTGTATTTTGCGTTTCAAGCCGTCATGATAGAAGAAAAGGCTACAGGGGGCGCTGGGTTGTTCTCATACGAAAAATTGCAGACGCTGAATGAAATCGAGACGGCAATTTACAATTACGTCATCAAGCACGAGGCGGCAGTGGAAACCATGCCGATCCGCGAACTGGCCAAGCACGCGCATGTCAGCACAGCTTCGGTGCTGCGGTTTGCCGAGAAAATGGGTTACGACGGCTACGCAGAACTGCGCTTTGCGCTGAAGCAGGACCGCAAAGCCAAGGCAGCGGAATTTCAGGCCACCAGCTATGACTCATCGGTGCCGTTAGCCGACTTTTTCAATAAAGTGAACTCGGCTGATTTCAATAAGCTGATCGACGAGGCCTTGGCTATCGTGCAAAAGGCGCCACTGGTCATGTTCTTTGGGTTAGGGTCCGGAAACTCACTGGCCCAGTACGGTGCCCGGTTCTGGTCGAATGCGGGTAAAATTGCGCTGCCAGTCTTCGATCCGTTCCAGCCGTTTCCGCAAAGCAGCCCACTGCCGGCGGGCACAGTCGTGGTCGTGCTTTCGGTGTCCGGCGAAACGACCGAGGTGATCGATTTCGTCAACAAGGTGCGGCCGGAAGACGTGAAAATCATCGCAGTTACCAATTCTGGGGCCTCGACCTTGGCCAAGCTGGCGGATTTGACCATCGCTTACTTCATGCCGGAGATCAAGCACGCGTCGCTAAATTTGACGACGCAGGTGCCAGTGGTCTACCTGATCGAGCTGATCGGCCACCGCCTAGACGAACTCAATCACCAGTAAGGCTGAGGCCAGGTTTGACACCCGTTACATTCCTGTAACGGGTGTTTTTTCGTGAAACCGGTTTCTAAGCAAGCCAAAAGGGTAGCGCTTCCGTTCAGAAACCGGTTACACTTATCACTGTGATGAGCGCATCACATTGATTTCGGCCGAAATCATTCATTCGCAGGGCAACCTGCACAAGTGTTTAGCAATGATACATTGACTTTGCCGCTGATCTCGTTAGCGGCGGAAAGAATAGGTGAACATAATGGGGGATTATATCAACCAAAAAGTTTTGCCTAAGATCATGAAGTTCACGAGCACCCGTCCGATCACGGCGTTGAAGAATGGCATGATGTACACCATTCCTTTCATCATCGTGGGGTCCTTCTTCCTGATTTTGGGTTCGTTGCCTGTTGAATCATGGGCAAACTGGATGAACAGTACCGGCTTGGTGCCGTACTTCAATCAGATTTACAACTTCAGTTTTAACATCATGGCGCTGATTGCCGTCACCGGGATCGCGTACGAATGGGCCCGCGCTGAAAAAATCGATCCGCTGGCTTCAGGGATCACTGCGCTGCTGTCATTCCTGATCGTGCTGCAGCCTTCTAACCCAATCGTTAACCAGGCTGGCAAGACCATCGTGACCAACTCCCGTGGGATCACGGGCTGGATCGATACCGGCTTCTTAGGCGGCAAAGGGATGATTGCTGCGATCATCATCGGCCTGTTAACCGGCTGGATCTATTCTTGGTTTGTTAAGAACAACATCACCATCAAGCTTCCCGACTCAGTGCCGGCGAACGTTGCTAACTCGTTCATCGCGCTGATTCCAGCCGCCGTTCTGCTGACAGGCTGGGGCCTGGTTTACATGGCCTTCGATCACTTTGCTCACGAAGGCATGCTGCAGTGGCTGTACCAAGTCATTCAGACACCGCTGCAAGGGCTGACTGATTCCTTCGGTGGGGTCCTGGTTGTTTCCCTGCTGATCACGTTCCTGTGGTTCTTCGGGGTTCACGGTTCCGCCATCATTTCCGGTGTTATGACCGGGATCCTGATGTCCAACTCGACTGATAACGCCGCGCTGTTCCACTCTGGTAAGGCGCTGACGGTTGCTAACGGCGGCCATATCTTCACGCAGGCGCTGCTGGACCAGTTCGGGACTGTTACTGGTGCCGGTATCACTGTTGGGCTGCTGTTCTACATTTTGTTCTTTGCTAAGTCAGATCAGTTGAAGGCGCTGGGCACTTTGGAAATTGCCCCAGCGATCTTCAACATCAACGAGCCATTCCTGTTTGGGATTCCGCTGGTTATGAACCCTGTTCTGGCCATTCCGTTCATGGTTGTTCCAGCCCTTTCCATGTCGCTCACTTACTTTGCGATTAAGCTTGGGATAATTCCACTATTTAACGGGATATACGTGCCGTGGACCACACCCGCGCTCTTCTCCGGGTTCTTGGTCGGCGGCTGGCGCACTGCCCTGTGGCAGGCCCTCATGCTGGCCATGTCCTTCGCGGTTTACTTCCCATTCATTCGCACCTACGACAAGACACTGCTCAAGCAGGAGCAGGAGAAGTTGGCTGAGGAAAATAAGGAAAAATCTGATACTGCAACGGCTCAGGCTTAATGCTGAACTAGTCTAATTAGTGCTTAAGCGTCCGGATCCCGTGGATTAAACACCGGGCTTCGGGCGCTTTGTTTGTTGAAAGGAGTGCCACATGGCAAAATTACGCAAAGATTTTCTCTGGGGCGGGGCAGTGGCTGCCCACCAACTGGAAGGCGGCTGGCAGGAAGGCGGCAAAGGCGTCTCCGTGGCCGATGTGATGACCGTGGGTGCAAACGGCGTTGAGCGCCGGATCACCGATGGCGTGCAGCCCGGCGAGAATTACCCCAACCATGACGCCATCGATTTTTACCACCACTACAAGGATGACGTGAAGCTGTTTGCCGAGATGGGACTCAAGGCGTTTCGGACCTCGATTGCTTGGACGCGGATTTACCCGAATGGGGATGAAACCGAGCCAAACGAGGCCGGGCTGAAGTTCTATGACGACCTGTTTGATGAGCTGCTGAAAAACGGCATCCAGCCCGTGATCACGCTGTCCCATTTTGAAATGCCGTATCACCTGGTGACCGAGTACGGCGGCTGGCGGAGTCGTAAAGTGATCGACTTCTTCGTCCGTTTCGCCACCACCGTGTTCAAGCGGTACAAGGACAAGGTGAAGTACTGGATGACCTTCAACGAGATCAACAACCAGGCCGACTACAACGCCAAGTTTGCGCTGTTCACCAACTCAGGGCTGCTGATCAAGCCTGGCGAAAACGCCGAGGCTGTGATGTATCAGGCGGCGCACTACGAAACCGTCGCCTCCGCCTTGGCCGTGCAAATCGGCCATCAGATCAACCCGAATTTCCAAATCGGCGCGATGATCGCGATGGTGCCGATTTATCCGGCCAGTCCTGATCCCCGCGACGTCTTCAAGGCCGAGCGGGCCATGCAGTCACGCTACTGGTTCGCGGATGTCCAGGCCAACGGGCGCTATCCAAGCTGGCTGACCGAGTATCAGAAGGCCAAGCAGATGAACCTGGATATCACGCTGGCGGACCTGGATGTGCTGAGAGCGGGCACGGTGGATTACATCGGCTTTTCTTACTACATGTCCTTTGCGGTCAAGGCCAAAAAGGATGAACCAGCCGCCTTTGACTACCAAGAAGGCATCGACAAGGTCGAGAATCCGACCGTTGAGCGCTCCGAATGGGGCTGGCAGATCGACCCGGTTGGCCTGCGCTACGCTATGAACTGGTTCAACGACCGGTACCATCTGCCGCAATTTATCGTCGAAAATGGTTTCGGTGCTGTGGACAAAATCGACGCGCAGCATCACGTTCACGACGATTACCGAATCGCCTACTTGAAGGCGCACATCGAACAGATGAAGCTGGCCGTCGAAGTTGACGGTCTCGATCTGATCGGATACACCCCTTGGGGCTTCATCGATCTGGTGTCAGCCGGCACCGGCCAGATGGATAAGCGTTACGGCTTCATCTACGTGGACAAAAACGATGAAGGTAAAGGCACCTTGGCGCGGTACAGGAAGGACTCCTTCTACTGGTACCAGCAGGTGATCAAGAGCAATGGTGAGAATCTGGACGCCAAGTAGGAGGCGGGCGCATGAAAACATTTGTCGGCTTTGACGTCGGCGGGACGACTATCAAGTATGGCTTAGTCTCGGCGGCGGGCAAGATCCTAGATCATGGGTCGTTTAAGACGCTTAAGCGCGCTTCGAGCAACGTCAATAAGATGGTCGGTGTGGTGACTGCGTATCAAAAGCAGCAAGCGATCGACGGCGTGGGCGTAGACGCGCCAGGCATTGTCGACAAGGCCGGGTACATGATCACTGGTGGGGCCATCGACAGCTTTTACCAGTACCCGCTGGGAAAGACCCTTCGTGACAAGCTGAAGCTGCCGGTAAAAGTTGAAAACGATGCGAATGCAGCGGCCATTGCTGAGCGCTGGCTGGGCAACGCCAAGGACATCGACGACTACATCTGCCTGGTTTTGGGCACAGGCATCGGCGGCGGGCTCGTCCTTAATGGTGACGTCTATCGCGGTGCGCATGGCATGGCCGGTGAAATCGGCTGGAGCATCACGCATGACTTGGATTTTCGCGATGACCTGGAAGGCGTTTCGCTCAACTATTCGGCTTCTGTGGTTACGGGGCTGGTGCGCCGCTACAACCTGTCGCTTCAGCACTATGATCCCAAGGCCAAAGCAGAACAGGACGCGGCGCAAATCATTGCGCTGGCCCACGAGGACGATATGATCGCCCAGCCAATTTACAGTCAGTTTTTGAGCGACGTGGTTGTGATGCTGATGAACCTGATTGGGACCCTCGATCCTGAGCGGATTTTGATTGGTGGTGGCATCAGCCAAAACGACCTCTTCATGCAAGACCTGCAAGGCCGCTTTGACGAGTTCATTGCGCGCCATCGCGGTCTAAGCAGCGCACGGCAAAGCTTTCCGTACCGCATCATGCCGGCGGGGCTGCGCAACAACGCGGGCCTGATCGGGGCGGTTTATCCTTTGACGAGGTAAAAAAAGAGGATTCGGACGGCTGGGTGGCCGTCTGAATCTTTTTTTGGGTTACGGGCGAGGGGCGCGTCCGGCCCAGCCGGTCGGTCCCACTGCAGTCAGCCACGGGTACATCAGCCACCACAGCAGCATTAGTCCGGCCAAGGCGGAACTCCAGCCGGCGAGCACGTCGGTGGGGAAGTGGACCTGCACGTAAATGCGCGAGACCCCGATCAAAACGATCATGACCACCGAAAAGCCCACCAGCAGGTGCCGAGCCCTCGGCAGCGACACCAGGCTAAGTGCGATCAGAATGACGGTGCCGTAAAGCAGCATCGAGCCGCTGGCGTGGCCGGAAGGAAAACTCCAGCCGCCCGCGGGAGTCAGCGGCGTGATGGCTGGGTCCTGGATGAACGGCCGGGGCCGGCGAATCCAGCTTTTCACGATATGGTTGAATAGGCTCATCAGGCAGATCGAGGCAAAGGCGAACCAGGCGTAGCGGCGCCGCCGGAAGTAAAAGAGGATGCCCGCGACGATCAGGCCCACGAGTACCACCACTGGCGGGTCGCCGAGGTTGGTGATTACCAGCACAATGGCGGTCAGCCACGCCGGCCGGTATGCTGTGACTAACTGGATCACCTGCTGGTCGACTGCCGCGATCCAGGCCGCGTGCGTGGTAACGCCAATTAAAATGGGGATAAAGACCGCTAAGCTGACTGCCGCAATGATCAGCGGATAAACAGGACGTTTTTTCATAATAGCTGATTTTATCATATTTGCGCCCCGGCGCGGCTTGTTTCAAGCTTAGGATTTTGCTATGATTGACCCAACATCGAACGTGTTGGGACGAGTAGGCAAGATGATTCACTGAAGAAAACAGGCGGTAGCTGCAAGCCTGCGTGAAGCCTGGCCGAACTGACCCGAGCAACGCACGCCGGCACTGGCCGTTATCCAGAAACGAGGGCTGCTGTTAGGCAGAACTTAGGTGGTACCGCGGCAAAAGCCGTCCTAACAATGTTAGGGCGGCTTTTGGCGTTTTTCCCGGCATGTTCGATAAATTCAAGGAGGCATTACGCATGTACGATCACAAGGCGATCGAGAAAAAGTGGCAAAAGCACTGGGCTGAGCACAATGAGTTCAACACCACAACGGATCCGAACAAGAAGAACTATTACGCGCTGGACATGTTCCCGTACCCATCAGGCCAAGGTCTGCACGTCGGCCATCCGGAAGGCTACACGGCCACTGACATTATTGCCCGGATGAAGCGTGCCCAGGGCTACAATGTGCTGCACCCAATGGGCTGGGACGCGTTTGGGCTACCTGCTGAGCAGTACGCGCTGAACACTGGCCACAATCCGAAGGGCTTCACGCACAAGAACATTGAGACCTTCAAGCGCCAGATCAACAGCCTCGGGTTTTCTTACGATTGGAACCGGGAAATTGCGACGACGGATCCGAACTACTATAAGTGGACCCAGTGGATCTTTGAGCAGCTGTACAAGCACGGGTTGGCCTATGAGGCGGAAGTGCCGGTCAACTGGAGTCCGGATCTGGGCACAGTGGTCGCCAACGAGGAAGTCATTGACGGCAAAACGGAGCGCGGCGGCTTCCCGGTCATCCGCAAGCCAATGCGCCAGTGGATGCTGAAAATCACCGCCTATGCGGATAAGCTGCTGGCCGATCTTGATGACTTGGACTGGCCAGAAAACATCAAGCAGATGCAGCGCAACTGGATCGGCCGCTCAGTCGGCGCGCAGATCACCTTTGACGTTCAGGGCACGGACAAGCACTTTGATGTCTTCACCACGCGTCCGGACACTTTGTTTGGCGCGACTTATGTGGTCATGGCCCCGGAGCACGAGCTGGTGGACGCCATTACGACCCCGGTGCAGAAGGCTGCAGTCGACGCGTACAAGGCGGACATCGAGCACAAGTCTGACCTCGAGCGGACTGACTTGAACAAGGACAAGACCGGCGTGTGGACCGGCGCGTATGCGACCAACCCGGTCAACGGGGAAAAACTGCCAATCTGGATCTCAGATTATGTACTGGCGACTTACGGTACTGGTGCCATCATGGCGGTGCCAGCTCACGACGACCGCGACTTCGCCTTTGCCAAAAAGTTTGACCTGCCGATCCGCGCCGTGATCGAAGGCGGCGACGTTGCTGACGCGGCTTATACCGGCGACGGCGTGCACATCAATTCCGATTTTCTGAACGGCAAGAACAAGCAAGACGCCATTGACGCGATGCTGCAGTGGCTAGAAGACAAGAAGATCGGCGAAAAGAAAGTGAACTACAAACTGCGCGACTGGGTCTTCTCCCGGCAGCGCTACTGGGGCGAACCGATTCCGGTCATTCACTGGGAAGACGGCGAAACCACACTGGTGCCTGAAGACGAGCTGCCGCTGGTGTTGCCAGAAGAGGCGGACATCAAGCCGAGTGGGACCGGGGAGTCGCCGCTGGCCAACTTGGACGACTGGGTCAACGTGGTTGATAAAAACGGCCGCAAGGGCAAGCGTGAAACCAACACCATGCCGCAGTGGGCAGGGTCCTCTTGGTACTTCCTGCGGTTTGTTGATCCCCACAATAAGGAAAAACTGGCTGATTACGACAAGCTCAAGGACTGGATGCCAGTCGACTTGTATATCGGCGGTGCTGAGCACGCGGTACTGCACCTGCTTTACGCGCGGTTCTGGAATCTGTTCCTGTACGACATCGGCGTGATTCCAAACAAGGAGCCGTTCCAGCGCCTGTTCAACCAGGGGATGATTCTGGGCGACAACCACGAAAAGATGAGCAAGAGCAAGGGCAACGTGGTCAATCCCGACGACGTGGTTGAGCAGTACGGGGCTGATACGCTGCGCCTGTACGAAATGTTTATGGGCCCACTGGATGCCGGTATTGCCTGGAGCACCACTGGCCTAGCCGGAGCACGCAAGTTCTTGGATCGTGTCTACACCACCTTTATCGATGACAACGGCAAGATGCGTGATCATATCACGACCATCAACGACGGCAAGCTGGACAAGGTTTACAACGAAACCGTCAAGAAGGTCACCGAAGACTACGATGCGCTGCACTTTAATACCGCCATTTCGCAGATGATGGTCTTCATCAACGAGGCGCGCAAGGTCGATGACCTGCCATACGCCTACGTGGAAGGCTTCGTCAAGCTGCTGGCGCCGATTGCTCCGCACCTGATGGAAGAAATCTGGCAGAAGCTGGGCAACGCGCACAGTCTGACCTACGCGCCGTGGCCGACCTACGACGAAAAGGCGCTGGTGACGGAGCAGGTTCAGCTGATGGTGCAGGTCAACGGCAAGCTACGAGGACACGTGATGGAGCCAGTCAACGTCGATCAGGCGCAGGCAATCGCCGATGCGATGACGATTGAAAACGTCAAGAAGTTTACGACGGGCAAGACCATCGTCAAGCAGATCGTGGTGCCAAACAAAATCGTCAATATTGTCGTCAAATAGTATTTTGAATGGTCCGACCCCGGTCGGGCCATTTTATGTGAAAACTTACGGATTGCTAACGTCTTGGGGTTCCAATTGAAAGGGGCCGAGGCTTCCCTTAAAATAGAGACTAATCTGATCCGCAACGATAAACACATCTTTCTGTAGAAAATTGGGGTAACGGCATGGCAAAAAATCCGCAGGTCAAAACACCGAACGCGCAGGAGCAAATGCTGCGCGGTTCGGCTTGGATGACGGCCGGAAGCATATTGTCCCGCGTACTCGGGGCGATTTATATCATTCCATGGCGCATCTGGCTGGGTGCGGCCTTTTTGGCGGCCAACAACCTGTTTACTAAGGGCTATAACATCTACAGCATCTTCTTGACCATTGCGACGGCCGGTGTACCTGGGGCAATTTCCAAGCAGGTGGCCCATTATAATGCCATGAACGAGTACCGCACCGGCGTCCGGCTGTTTCGGCAGGGCACCATTTTAATGGGCGTCATGGGGCTGCTGTCATTTGGTCTGATGTGGGTGTTGGCCCCGTGGCTGGCGCTGGGCGATGCCGCGCTGACTCAGGTGTATCGGTCGCTGGCCTGGCCGCTGTTGATCATTCCGGTGATGAGTACGCTGCGCGGATTCTTCCAGGGGTACAGCGACATGGCACCATCTGCGTTGTCTCAGCTGGTTGAGCAAGTCGCGCGAGTGATTTACATGTTGGTGATGACATATGCCATCATGGTGCTCGGCAGTCATAATTACGTGGACGCGGCCTCACAGTCAACGTTTGCGGCGTTTGTCGGGGCACTGTTCGGCCTGCTGCTGTTGGTGCTGGTGTTGGTGTCGCGCCGGCAAAAGTTTCAGACTTTGGTCGCCGGCTCGACCGATGCTGTCAAGATCTCGACGCCTCGGATCCTGAAGGAAATCATCGCCCAGGCGGTGCCGTTCATCGTCATCGGCTCTGGCATCAATCTCTATTATCTGTTTGATCAGTATACCTTCAATCCCATGATGGCCAGCCACTGGCAGGCGACCACGCAGGAGCTGAACAGTCTATTCACGCTTTACGCTGGCAATGCCAACAAACTGATTATGATCGTGATCAGTCTGGCTGTTGCCATGGCGTCGACCGTGCTGCCGCTGCTGTCCGGGGCGAAGACCCGGGGGGATAAGCACGCCATCGGCGAACAAGTCACCAACTTGCTTCAGCTGTTTTTCATTGTCATGGTGCCATGCGCGCTTGGCATGGCGGCGGTGGCCAAACCGCTGTACGTGGTCTTTTACTCCTATGATCAGTTGGGTATTCGCCTGCTGGTCCTGTCGGCCTTTGTTGCCGTTGCCATGGGGCTGTTCACGGTGCTCGCCGCGGCCCTG
The DNA here is from genome assembly GCF_016861805.1 of Lacticaseibacillus sp. 53-4. NCBI lineage: Bacteria > Bacillati > Bacillota > Bacilli > Lactobacillales > Lactobacillaceae > Lacticaseibacillus > Lacticaseibacillus sp. 53-4. The sequence continues at coordinate 166,861 of NZ_BOLT01000001.1, read as the reverse complement.
CAGGGGCTGTTTCACAACGGCGTCGCGATTTACGACATGTTGATCGGGATGGTGGTCAAGGTCGTGCTGCAGTGGCCCTTGATTTACTTTCTGAACGTCTGGGGAGCGCTGGTCGCGACCCTGGCTGGTATGCTGGTCTCCAGCGTCTTAATGATTCAGGCGCTGCGTCAGCGGTACCCGGTTCGCCTGCGCCAGACTGCGCGGCGGCTGCTCGGCATCACACTGTTTTCAGCCGTGATGGCCGTGGTGGTTCGACTGCTCGTGTGGCTGATTGGACTCGTGATCGCGCCTGAGCGCGCAGTTGGGGCCGTTGTGGCCTTGCTGATTGCCGTGCCAATCGGCGTGCTGATTTACGGGTATGCGCTGCTCAAAACGCGGCTGGCCGATATGGTGCTGGGCGAGCGCGTCGGGCGGCTGCGTGCGCGGCTGCACATCAGGTGACGCCGATGCGATTAGACCGCTACTTGGCCAATCTGCAATACGGCACGCGCAGTGACGTCAAAAAAATGATCAAAGCCAACCGGGTGGCCATCAACGGGCAAAAGGTGCGCAACGGCAGCGTGTCAGTGGGGCCTGGCGCGACTGTGACGGTCGACGGGAAAACGGTGGGCGGCTGCTTGCAGGTGTACTATTTGATGAACAAGCCTAGCGGGGTTTTAACCGCCAATTCCGATGCCACGCAGAAGACAGTGTTGGACTTGATCGCGCCGGCAGACAGGCGACCAGGCCTTTATCCCGTCGGCCGGTTGGACAAAGATACTACTGGACTGCTGCTTTTGACCAACGATGGGGCGTTGGGCCATGCCCTGCTTTCGCCCAAGCGCCACGTGCCCAAGACTTATCTGGTGTCGCTGGCGGCTGCGCTGACGCCAGCCATGGCGGACCAGCTGGCCGAGGGGATCACCTTCCAAGAGTTCACCAGTGCTCCGGCGACGGTGGCAGTGCGGCCAGGCAGCGAAGGCCGGTTGATCGAGTTAACGATTCATGAAGGCAAGTTTCACCAGGTGAAGCGGATGCTGAAGGCGGTTGGCAACCAAGTGACCGCCTTGCAGCGGATTCAGATGGGCCCGCTGCACTTGCCAGCGTCACTGCCTTCAGGGCAGTATCGCGAGCTGACAGAAGCAGACCTGGCCGCCTTACTGGAGGCAAAAAAATAGCCGAATCACCCGCGGGTGGTTCGACTTTTTGCGTATCAGGCCCGAGTTGTCGCGGCCTGCTGCATGTACTGGGGCAGCTGCTGGATCAGCGCGGAAGGCAGTACGACATAATTCGTTTTGGCGAGCGCTTCGGCGATGGCGCTGTGGGCATAGACTGCCGCGCAAAGGGCAGCGTCGTTCAGGCCAAATTGAGCAGTGAAGCCGGCTAGAATGCCCACCAAGGTATCGCCCATACCGCCAGTGGCCATCGCCGGCGTGCCCAGGGGGTTTTCGTAGCTGGTCGTCGGGGTGAATAGCTGAGTGCGGTGCGATTTGACGATCACAGTGCCAGGCAGCTTGGCGGCGGCTTGTTGATTCGAGTGCTCATCCTGATCCTTGATGGTAATTCCTGACAGCCGCTGCCATTCCATTTGGTGCGGGGTCCACACGGTTTTCGCGTGAGTGACCGCCAACTGGCGGTCGGCAATCAGCGTGATTGCGGAGCCATCGATAATGAGCGTCTGCGACTCAGTGAGCGCTTCGAGTGCCCGCGTCAGAATCGTTGCTGCCAGTTCATCGGTGCCAAGCCCTGGCCCGATGGCGACCACGTCCATGGTTGGGATTAGCTTTTTCACCTCGGGATCATCGTAGGGGATGACCATGGCCTCGGGCAGGCGGGCATGCAGTGCCGTGCGGTTGACCGGGTCGGTGGCAACGCTGACTAGGCCCGCGCCACTATAAACCGCAGCACTGGCAGCCATGATTGCGGCCCCACCAAACTGGGCGCTGCCGCCAATCACGAGTACGCGCCCAAAAGTGCCTTTGTGGCTCTCTGGCGGCCGCGGCTGAACCACTTGGTTGATGCAGGATGCCGGAATTTTCTTCACAATGCTCACCTCATGAGCATTATACCGCAGCATTACCCGGCTTTTTTCAAAAAAGGGTTGGCAAGCAGGCCTTTGGTTGATATACTTAATCCTGTTGTTGCCGCAATGGCGGAATTGGCAGACGCGCAGTGTTCAGGTCGCTGTAGGGTTTTCCCTGTGCAGGTTCGACTCCTGTTTGCGGCATCAGGCATCAAGCAGGCTGGTCATCAAGAGATGACCAGTTTTTTTGTGTCATTTTTACACCAGGTGTTTCAAAACCAGGCAGTTGAATCGACGCGGGAAAAATATTCTCGATTTTAAATATTGCGGTCTTCCTTGCATATTCTAAGAAGCCGACTGGGCGGCTTAGAATCCTTTAATACTTAGCAAATGCTGAGAGAGCGGGGCTGGTGAAGGAGCGGTAGACACCAGAAAATCGGCAAAAATCAGCGTGAAGTGGTCAAAAAAAGGTGCTTCAACCCCAGCGCCAGCCTGAATTGTTCAAGGAAAAATCGCATTTGTTCGCGAAAAATCTCCACACATGCTTGACACCCCCCTCTAATCAATTTATAATCTTAGATATTCTCAAGAACGTTAGAGGCGGAATTGGGAACTATCTCATAGGTTGGAGGCTTATGTGTATGAAGATGAATAAGAAACGAGGCGCGGTGGTCGTCGCATTGACGTTGGCCACACTGCTCGCAGCTTGCGGGAATAAAGCAAGCAGCAACGGTACCTCAACCAGCACTTATAACTATGTCTATTCGACTGATCCGGATAACTTTGATTACTCGGTCACCAGCCGTGCAACCAACAGTGACCACTTGGCCAACTTCGAGGAACCTCTGATGACCACCAACAAGTATGGTGAAATCGTCCCAGGCCTGGCAAGTTCATACAAGGTCACCAATGGTGGCAAGACCTACACTTACACGCTGCGCAAGGGTGTCAAGTGGGTCGACAGTCAGGGCAACACTTATGCCACTGTTAAGCCGCAAGACTTTATCACTGGCATGAAGCACGCCGTCGAGGCGAAGTCCGAAACGTTGTACATCGTTCAAAACTCGATTGTCGGGTTGGATGATTACGTTAATGGTAAGACGAAGGACTTCAAGAAGGTTGGCATCAAAGTCGTTGGCAACAACAAGATCCAGTACACCTTGAATGAGGCTGAACCATTCTGGAACTCCAAGCTGCAATACGGCATCTTGGAGCCAGTCAACGCCAAGTTCTTGGCTGAAAAGGGCAAGAGCTATGGCCAGCCAAAGGCTAACGGGATTCTCTACGATGGCCCATACCTGCTGAAGAACTTCACTTCGAAGTCTGTCATCGAGTACACGGCTAACCCGAAGTACTGGAACAAGAAGGACGTCCACATCACCGACGTCAAGGAAACCTACAACGATGGGTCAAACCCAGACGCTTTGTACAAGTCCTTCCAAAAGGGTGACTTCAGTCAGGCCCGGGTATATCCGAACCTGCCTGGTTACAAGGATGTTAACAAGAAGGACATTGTTTGGGGCCCGCAAGACGCTTCGACCTACAACATGACCTTCAACTTGGATCGTAAGTCATACAACATGACTGACAAGAAGACGGACAAGGAAAAGGCTGACACCAAGAAGGCTGTTTTGAACAAGGACTTCCGTTTGGCAATTCAGTTCGCGTTCGACAAGACCGCGTACAACGCGCAGTCCACTGGCGCCGCTGGTGCTACGAAGTCGCTGCGTAACTCCTTCATCCCGCCTACCTTCGTTCAGGCCGACGGCAAGAACATCGGGACCTTCACGCAGAGTGATCTTCACGCATTGGGCTCCGAGTACAAGGACATGGACCTGACCGACGCACAGGATGGGACTTACAACAAGGCTGCTGCCAAGGCTGAATTCGCCAAGGCGAAGAAAGCACTGCAGGCCGAAGGGGTTTCCTTCCCAATCAAGCTTGATCTTCCTGAAGAGGAAAAGCAGGCGCTGCAGCTGAACCAGGCCAAGTCCTTCAAGAACTCGGTTGAATCTGTTCTGGGCAAGGACAATGTTCAAATCGACATTATCCAAGCTGCTGAAGACAAGTACCTGGCTGGGACTTACCAAGCTGCAACCGGTGCACAATCAGACTTTGATATCAGTAATGCTTCTGGTTGGAGCCCTGACTACTTGGATCCTTCCACTTACCTGGACATCTACAAGCCATCTAGCGGTGCGCTGCTGAACACCTTGGGCCTGACCCCAGCTTCCGCGCTGACTTCTGCTGCTGATAAAGCAGACTACGCAGCCGCTGCTAAGGCCGCTGGTCTTGATCAGTACGAAAAGCTGGTCAACCAGGCTGAAGCCATCACAACCGATACGAACGCCCGCAACAAGGCATTTGCCAAGGCTGAAGCTTACCTGCTGAGCACAGGTGTTCAGATTCCGATCAATTCTCTGGGCGGTACTCCTTCTGTAACGAAAGTTGTTCCATTCACTGGCAAGAAGTCATGGACTGGCGCCGGCTCATCTCGGTTCGACGGGACGAAGCTGCAAGCTAAGCCTGTAACGACTGCTCAGTTTAACAAAGCACTCAAGGCGTGGACTGCAAAGCGCGCTGAAATTGCGAAGGAACAGGACAAGTAAACTAAGCTTTGAGCTGACTCGATAAGCTCTTTGAACTTAGGCGTGTTAAAGGGCTAGCACACTGATAATGTGACTAGCCCTTTTTCTTTAATGAAGATAAGAGGGGGAACCGCACATGAAGAAGTATCTGTTCTTTCGCGTACTTCGTTCAATCGTGAGTATCTTTCTGGTCACGACCCTGACATTCATCCTGATTTACACCATGATCCCACGCCGGGACGTGTTCAAGCAGGATCCGATGATCAACAAGTTGTCCTCGAAGCCGGACTCGCTGACTGATTACAAGAACAACGCGTACGAAAAAATGAACTATATCGATTACATGGACACCAGGTCCCTGATCAAGACGGTCGAAAAAGCCGACCCGAAGGTCACTGTGACTGCCGCCCATACCGCCTCCAACCAAGCCGCGTTCGCAAAATGGACGAAGGCTAATGGCTATACCTTGCATCGCTTCAAGATCAGCAAGGACTACTATGCCACTCGTGATCTGCCGATTTGGGAACGGCTCGGCCGCTTCTACGGCAACATGATCAAAATCGATACCCCATGGGCCATTCACGACCCGAAGAACCCGAATCTGCCACGCTACCTGAAGATCAAGCACGATCCGCTGGTCGGCTGGGCGGTCGTTGGTTCAGGAACGAAGTATCGTTACCAACTTTACTTCAACTCGAAGTTCCCTTACATTCACGAGAACTTCCTGAAGTTCAACCTCGGGACCTCCTACCCGTCTTATGCTGGCGAACCCGTCAGTGAGGTAATCGGCGGCGGCCAAGGCCCTGCTGATAGCATTACCAAGACCTTCCCGAATGGCCGGAAGCTTGTCACCTCGGATGATGTTTACACGCGAGCCTACCAGCCGCGTAAGCACCGTGATCCCGAAGCGTTTGAGCAGTACAAGGACGACTACACCAGCACCGAACAGATCAATCGCGATCCATCAATGATTGGGACATCCGTGCGGGCCGGGCTGGTTGGGCTTGTTATCTCCTATGCCATTGCGATTCCGGTCGCCATTTACATGGCACGGAAAAAGGGCAAGTGGTTCGATCGGGCCGGGACCTTCGTGGTCACCGTGCTGATCGCCGTGCCAAGTTTGGCCTTTATCTACGTCTTCCGTTATCTGGGTGCCACGCTATTCGGCCTGCCGGATTCGTTCCCGACTTTGGGCGCTGAGAACTGGCGCTCTTGGGTTCTGCCATCAGTGGTCTTAGGGCTGCTGAGTGTGTCCGGGCTGGTCATTTGGTTCCGGCGTTACATGATCGACCAGCAGAAGTCCGATTACGTGAAATTCGCGAAGGCCAAGGGTCTGAACGAAAGTGAGATTTACACCAAGCATATCTTCAAGAATGCCTCGATTCCAATCGTTCAGGGCATTCCCGGCTCCATCATCGGCTTGATTGGTGGGGCTACCATGACCGAAGAAATCTTCGCTGCTCCTGGGATGGGGAAGATGCTGCCAGATTCGATTTCCCAACACAATAATGCGGTCGTGATCGCACTGGTCTTCATTTTCACCACGATTGCCGTCTTGTCAGTGCTGCTTGGCGACATTGCCATGGTCTTGGTTGATCCGCGGATCAAGTTGTCGTCGTCTGACACATCGAAGGGGGAGGAATAGCCTATGGCTGATAAAGAGTCTACTCAACCAGAAATTCTGGACTCCGACTTTACCCCGGTTGAGATCGACAAGCTGGAAACCGAAAAACTGGATACAGAAAAATATTCCTACTGGGGTTCTGTGGGTCGTGCCTTCTTCTCTAGTAAGGTCACCATTTTCCTGTTGCTGTTAATGTTGGCGATTCTACTGATGTCGTTCATTCAGCCGTCATTTTCGGGGTATTCCCTGAACAACGTGGCCAAGATCAATGATTTCGGGGCGCGGTATAATTGGCCGAATGCCAAGTACTGGTTTGGGACCGATGACAACGGGCAATCGCTGTTTGACGCGATCTGGGCCGGCGCCAAAATTTCCATCTCAATTTCCGTCATTGCGACCTTGATCACGACGGTCATCGGGGTTGCAGTTGGCGCGATTTGGGGCACCTCCAAGGGTCTCGATCGCATCATGTTGGAAGTTTACAACGTCATTTCAAACGTGCCTCAGCTGCTGATCATCATGGTGCTGTCCTACTCCTTCGGGGCGGGCTTCTGGAACCTGATTTTCGCCATGACTGTCACCGGCTGGCTTGGCACGGCGTACTTTATCCGGGTTCAGGTCATGATCATGCGTGACCGTGAGTACAACATCGCGTCCAAGACGCTCGGCACTGGGCTGGGCCGCATGGTCCTGCGCAACATTATGCCTTACCTGACATCCGTCATTGTCACGCAGGTCTCGCTGTCGCTGCCGTCCTACATTTCTTACGAAGTGTTCCTCTCCTTCTTAGGGGTTGGGCTTTCGGCAAGCACCCCGTCGCTGGGCCGCTTGATTTCGAAGTATTCGCCTTACATGACGAGTTATCCATACCTGTTCTGGCTGCCAGTGATTGTGCTGGCGCTGATCGCGGTTTCCCTGTACTTGGTCGGCCAGCGGCTGGCTGATGCGTCAGATCCGCGCACACACTTATAAAAGGGGGAGTGACAATGAGTGACGAAAAAGAACCAATTCTAAAAATTGACGACCTCTCTGTTCACTTCCATGTCCGTGGCAAGACGCTCAAGGCGATTCACCATGTTTCGATGGATCTCTACAAGGGCGAAGTGCTGGCCATTGTTGGTGAGTCCGGTTCCGGTAAGTCAGTCTTGACCAAGAGCTTCACCGGGATGCTGGAAGAAAATGGTGAAATCGCCGGTGGCACGATCGTGTACAAGGGCAAGCATCTGGAAAAGCTGACCAAGGATAAGCAGTGGGAAGGCATTCGCGGTAATGAAATTGCCACGATTTTCCAGGATCCCATGACTTCGCTTGACCCGATTCGGACGATTGGATCTCAGATCGCAGAAGTTGTGGTCAAGCACCAAGGCAAGTCCAAGGCGGAAGCCAAGCAGATCGCCATCGAGTTGATGAACCGCACCGGTATTCCGAATGCGGCAGCGCGCTACAATGAGTACCCCTTTGAGTATTCTGGTGGGATGCGGCAGCGCATTGTCATCGCCGTTGCCCTGGCATGCCGGCCTGACATCCTGATTTGCGACGAGCCAACGACGGCGCTGGATGTCACGATTCAGGCCCAGATTCTGGATCTGATCAAGTCTTTGCAGAAGGAAGATGGGTTCACGACCATCTTCATCACGCATGACCTGGGGGTGGTGGCGTCGATTGCCGATCGCATCGCCGTCATGTATTCCGGCCGCATCATCGAGTACGGGACCTGCGACGAGATCTTCTATGATCCGCGTCACCCGTACACCTGGAGCCTGCTTTCTTCTCTGCCGCAGTTGGCGCAAAAAGGCGGCCAGCTGTACTCAATTCCAGGCACGCCGCCAAGTCTGTACAAGGACATTGTCGGTGACGCCTTTGCGCCGCGTGATCCGTGGGCGATGAAGGTCGATTTTAAGGCCGATCCGCCGTTCTTCAAGGTTTCCGACACTCACTATGCCAAGACCTGGCTCTTGGACCCGCGGGCGCCGAAGACGGAAAAGCCGGAACTGATCCAAAACCTGCATGAACGGATGGCCGCGACGGTGGCCGAGTCTCACTTGGAGAACTTGGATCTCACGTTAAGCGACAAGAAGGAGGACGATGCAGATGGCGAATGATCGAGAAACAATTGTCAGCCTGAAGGATCTGCAGATCTCCTTTGGCTCAGGTAAAGATAAGTTTGTCGCCGTTCAGGATGTCAACTTTGACATTTTCAAGGGCGAGACTTTCTCGCTGGTTGGCGAGTCCGGTTCTGGCAAGACCACCATTGGCCGCGCTATTTTGGGCATCAACCCGACCGAAAAAGGCACCATTACCTTTGAAGGCGAGCAGATCAACGGTAAAATCTCCGAACGGAAAAAGCATTCGATCGAGCGCAAGATTCAGATGATTTTTCAGGATCCGTCCGCCTCGTTGAACGACCGCGCGACTGTCGACTACATCATTTCGGAAGGCCTGTACAACTATGGGCTGTTCGATTCCGAAGAAGATCGCGTCAAAAAGGTCCGCACGATGCTTGAGGAAGTTGGGTTGCTGCCAGAACAGCTGTACCGTTACCCCCACGAATTCTCTGGTGGCCAGCGTCAGCGTATTGGGATTGCCCGTGCGCTGATCATGCAGCCGGACCTCGTGGTGGCCGACGAGCCGATTTCCGCGCTGGATGTTTCCATTCGGGCGCAGGTGCTGAACCTGCTGAAGAAGTTCCAGCGTGAACAAGGCGTCACGTACCTGTTCATCGCGCATGACCTGTCCGTTGTTCGGTTCATTTCCGATCGGATCGCAGTCATTCGCGCCGGCCGAATCTTGGAGCTGGCACCCACTGAAGAGCTCTTCACGAACCCGATTCACCCGTACACCGAAGCGTTGCTTTCGGCTGTGCCGGTGCCGGATCCGCAAATTGCCCGCACGCGCAAGTCGTATGTCTACGACCCAAGCATGCACCACTACGAAACCGACAAGCCGAAGTTTGTCGAGATCAAGCCTGGCCACTACGTTTACTGCAACGAAGAGGAAGAGGCCCGCTACACCAAAGAGTTGAAGGAACAAGGTCAGCTCTAATGGCACTATGGCGTCATTCGGCCCCCTCTGAATGATGCCCAACACTTGTCCCCGCTCATCTGAGCGGGGATTTTTGGCGTCGATGACAATCATCGTTGGCAAAAACGGGCAACGCTTGGTATAATACTGGTTGTTGCTGCCGCAATGGCGGAATTGGCAGACGCGCAGTGTTCAGGTCGCTGTAGGGTTTTCCCTGTGCAGGTTCGACTCCTGTTTGCGGCATCAGGCTTGATGAACCGGCCATTCTCAAATGGCCGGTTTTTTGTAGCCTTAAATATTTGACAGCCGGCCGATGTGCAGTAAACTGACCTTATGAACATTTCAAGCAGCGCCACGGATCCTTAGTCCTTACTAGGCCTGGGTTCAGTGGCGCTTTTTTCGTGGAGGTGGCAAGGTGTTTAAAATCCTGATGCAAAATATGCATGGCAAGGTGCGCCTGACATTTTTTCTCGCCCCGCTGGTCATGCTGATTGAGGTCTTCTGCGACTTGCAGCAGCCGACGATGATGGCGGACATTGTGGACTCAGGACTGGCCAAGGGGGATATGCAGTTCGTGCTCAAAACGGCGGCCCTGATGCTCATGTTCGCGTTGATCGGCATCTGCGCTGGGGGCGGGTCCGGCGTCTTGGGCAATTATGCCTCACTGCACATGGGGCAAAGCCTGCGCACGAAAATGCTGACCATTGCCTTAAATTCTCGCGCGGCGGGCGGTCTGCCGCCAGCAACTTTGATCACCCGCATCACCAACGACGTGACCCAGATGCAGAATTTGGTGATGATGATGACCCGGGGGATGGTGCGGGCACCGATGCTGATGCTTGGCGGCGTGGTCATGTCGACGCTTGTGTCACCCCGCCTCGCCCCGATCTTGTTCGTGATCCTGCCAGTTCTGCTGGTGTACACACTCCTGGTGATGCGGCGCAGCCTGCCGTTTTACACGGACATGCAAAACAAAACGGACAACATGAACCGCGTGATGCGCGAAAACCTTCAAGGCGCTAAAACCATCAAAGCCTTCGTGTTAGAAAAACACCAGCAAGATCAGTTCACGCAGACCAACACGGCGCTGTTGAACAGTTCCGTGCGCGCGTCCATGGCCACTGTGCCGCTGGCTCCGGTAATCCAGTTTCTGCTTAACTTGGGGGTCGTGATTGCGCTGGCCTACGGGGGCACCTTGGACGTTGGCGGCGTGATTCTTGACGGACAAATCATTGCCTTCATCAATTACATGATTCAGATCACTAACGCGATGGTCATGACGGTGAATATTATCACCGCGTTTTCGCGGGCAATCACGTCGGCGACGCGCGTTCAGGCGGTCCTCAGCGAGCAGGCCGGTGAGATGCAGGTTGGTTCTGCTGCTGGTGCGCCGCAGGATTCGAGTGTGACGTTTGATCACGTCTCGTTCGGCTACGATCAAAGCAAGCCCATTCTGGATGGCATCAGTTTCGCCGTGCCAAGCGGGCAGTGGCTCGGCATTATCGGCACCACTGGTTCTGGCAAGTCAACTTTGATCAATTTACTGACCCGCGGGTTTGATGATTATACCGGCACCATTAAGATCGGCGGCGTGGACACCCAGCAGCTCGACTTGGCGGCGGTGCATCACAAGGTGACCGTGGCCACCCAAGACGCCATGCTGTTTTCCGGGACGGTGCGGCACAACCTGACCTTTGGCGACAAGGCGGCCACCGATGCCGAGCTGGCCGCCGGTGCGCACCTGGCGGACGCGGATGAGTTCATCGATCCGCTGCCCAAGCGGTATGATGCGCCGGTTGAGCAGGGCGGGAAGAACTTCTCCGGAGGCCAGCGGCAGCGGCTGAACATCGCGCGCGCGGCCGTGCCAGACCCCGATATTCTGGTGTTCGACGATGCGACCAGTGCCGTCGATCAAACCACTAATGCCCGCATTCAGCAGCGCCTGGTTCAGCATCGGCGCGGCCGCACCACGCTGATCATTTCGCAGCGCGTGGCCAACCTGCTGCAGTGCGACCAGATCCTGGTCATGCAGGAAGGCCGACTAGCGGCCCGGGGCACCCACCAGGAGCTGTTGGCTAGTTCGCCGTTTTACGCGCAATTGGTTGAAACTCAGCTGGGAGGAGGACGTTTTGATGCAAGTGATGAATCACGGGCCTAGGCACAACCTGCACCAGGAAAAGGCGCAAGTCACGGACTGGAAGAAGACGGCCCGGCGGATTCTAGGCTACATTGGCTTTGCACGCGGGAAGCTGTTGATTGTTTTTGGGCTGACCATTTTCACCACTGCAGCCACCATTATTGGCAACCGGGTCAACGGCATTGTCGTCGATCAGTTTCTCAAGGCCAGCAAGCTGCATTTACTTTATGTCATTTGCTTGGTGCTCGGTGTGATGTACCTGCTTTCAGCGGTGTTCACCTATTTTCAGAATTCGGTGACGGTGAAAGTGGCCCAGAAGGCGTCAGCGGACATTCGGCGCGACATTTTCAGCAATCTGCAGCGCCTGCCGATGCGCTACTTTGACACGCATGATAACGGGGATGTGATGTCGCGGCTGACTAACGATGTGGACAACATCAACACCGCCATGATGCAGACCTTCGTTCAACTGTTTACGGGGATTGTTTCCGTTGTTGGCATGGGGGCGGCAATGCTGGTGCTGTCGCCGCTGCTGACGCTGATTGCGCTGGCCGCTTCGGGGCTGACGTACCTGTTCACCCGCGCCGCGGCTAAGGTCACCCAAAAGGCCTTCACGACGCAGCAGGAGGCGCTGGGTGCGTTAAACACGCAAATTGAAGAATCGGTGTCGGGTAAGCAGGTGGTTCAGCTGTTTGACCATGAGGCAGACACAATGGCGACGTTTAATCAGACCAACGCGCGATACACGCATGCCGCCTTTATCGCGCAGTCTGTGTCCAGCTTCATCGGGCCGGTAAACAACGGGACCAACAACCTGGCGTACCTGGCGATCACTGCGGCAGGGGCAATTTCGATGCTCACCGGCAGCAGTACCATCACCGTTGGGATCATCTTCACCTTTCTGATTTACCTGCGTAATTTCACCGGACCAATCAACAATGTGCTGAATTTGATCAACACGCTGCAGCTGTCGCTAGCTTCGGCTGAGCGTGTCTTTGAGGTGATCGATGAGCAGCCTGAGGAAGATGTCCCAGAGGCGGTCTCAGTTAAAACCACCACCGGGCACGTTGAGTTTGAGCACGTTGATTTTGCCTATGAACCGGGCCGCCAGATTTTGCACGACATTAACCTTGTTGCTGAACCTGGCCAGACCATCGCGCTGGTAGGGGCAACCGGCGCGGGCAAGACCACCATCATGAATTTGCTGACCAATCTTTACCCACTGCAATCCGGCCGGGTGCTGCTGGACGGCCGCGACGTGACGACAATTCGGCGAGCCGACTTGCGGCACTTGATTACCGTAGTGCAACAGGAGCCTTACATGTTCCAACTGTCGATCCGCGAGAATATCCGGCTGGGGCGAGCGTCTGCCAGCGACGATGACGTGGTGCTGGCGGCCCAGCACGCCCATGCTGACGGGTTTATCCGCCAGTTGAAAGACGGCTATGACACGGTGCTGTCAGAAAACGCGCACAATATCTCGCAAGGCCAGCGGCAGCTGCTCAGCATCGCCCGCGCTTTTATTGCGGAGGCGCCAGTGCTAGTGCTGGATGAGGCCACAGCCTCGATCGACTCCAACACCGAGGCGGACGTTCAGCGTGCCATGACCAGCTTGATGAAAGGCAAGACCAGCTTTGTCATCGCGCATCGCCTGTCGACCATTCGCCACGCGGACCAGATTTTGGTCATCGATGCCGGCCGGGTGGTTGAACACGGGACCCACGAAAGCCTGCTCAAGCAAAACGGCGCCTATGCCGCGCTTTATAACAGTCAGTTTGACCAGCAGTAAAAAACCAGTCGGCGCTCAAGCGTCGGCTGGTCTTTTACTTGGTGGGAATGACTTGATGCAGGTCGTTGCGGTCCTTATCCTGCATGATCGATTGCATGTAGCGGTGGAGGCTCGGTAATTGGTTATCGACCTGGTAGCCAGGTTGTTCGCGTAGCCTAGCCGCTTGGGCGTTTGAGAGGCTATCCTGGCCGGTAAAAAACCGCCAGTTGAGCTGGCCGAGAAATTTGACGCCGGCGGCTTGCTCTTGGGGACTCAGTTTTTTCCCGTACAGACTGTTCAGCGCGAGCGCCTCGCCATTTTGCAAGAATAATCGCTTCAGATAGGATTGGTAATGCCTTAGGTCCGGGTTTTGCCGCTGCTTCGCACTCAGGACTGGCAGCACGTTCACTGCCTTGCGATCATAAGTCAGCTTGGTGGGGGTGAGCTGAACCACCCCGTAGCCCCCAGGGGAAATAGAAAACGCGCCATTAACGATTTCGACCGGTTCGCCGGGCTGACTGCCGCTTTTGATGTCTTGCGCGTGGATGTGGCCGGAGAAAACGACCGGGACGTGATACGTCGTCAGCAGCTTCCGCAGGGCGGGGGCGTTGTTCAGCACGTAACCGTGATTGACCATCGCGTTGTGTGAGTAAAGGTTGTGGTGCATGAACACCAGGCTGGTGCGGCCAGCTTTTTGGCCAGCGGCCAGCCGGCTGCGCAGCCAGCTCATGGTGGCCGGTTTTAGCTCGCCACCGGTGTTTGGGTTGCGGTTGCTCGGCTGGACGGTGTAAATGTTGGAATCAAGCATGATCAGCTGGTAATCGCGATTTAAGTTCACGGTATAGCTGAGCGAGTCTGCGTCTTCGCTGGTTTCATTGCGATAGCCATCGCTGAAAATATTCCGCCAGTCGGTGGGGCTGATCTGTTCCACCTTCAGCTGCTGCTTGCCCTGATATTTGCGGGCCCAGCCGTCATAGATGTCGTGATTGCCGGGGATGACCAGCACGTGAATACCGGCCTTTTGGAGCGGGGACAAGCGCTTGGCCAGGCTTTCGGCGCTGGCCTTGGCGCCGTTCAGCGTGACATCACCCGTAAGAATGACCGCGGTCGGCCGAGGCGTTGCGGTCAGCGCCTCATGCACCAACGCGCGGATGGCGACGGGCTGATACTTCAGGTCCTTGCCGGCGGCGCTTTGCTGGATCTCCCGAAAAGCGGTTCGGTTGTCGTGCAGCGCCGGGGCAATGAAATGGTCGTCAGACAGCACCCAGAAAGTGGGGGTGCGGCTGTTGGTCAGTGTCTTGGCCGCTTGCGTGCGCTGAGGAACCGCCGCAGTCAGCCCCCATGCCAAAAGCACCAGTGCCAGCAGCGCCCCACCAATTTTGACCAGCCATTTCATCATGTCGCTTCACCCCAGTTGTATTCGATGATTCGATTGTACCGCAACTAGTCGTGCCGCGTGGATGTGTTTTTGGGGTGTGCACGCGGTCAATTGCGGCTTGCCGCGTAATCTTTGACTGGAGGTGAGGCCATGTTAGTCGCATTGAATCAGGCCGACGAGCTGGTGACACTGAGAAGCCACGACCAGGCGCGGCGGCTTTTTGGTCAATCATTTCGCTGTCCGGCCTGCAAGGGTGAGCTGCGGATCAAAAACGGGGCGCAACTGATCGCGCATTTTGCCCATAAGGACAACGCCTGCAGCGCGTCAAGTGAGCCGGAAAGTGAAACTCACTTGGCCGGCAAATGGTGGCTGGCCAAGTTTGGCGAGCAACTGGGCGACGCGGTTGCGCTGGAAACCTACTACCCGCCAATTCAGCAGCGCGCCGATGTGGTGTGGCAGCACCACGGTCGCCCCCGGATCCTCGAATTCCAGTGCAGCGGGATCAGCCCTGAACGTCTGCAAGTGCGGACGGTAGGCTATCAATCGCTGGGACTTGAAGTTATCTGGATCGCCGGCCCAGCCTACATCACCCGTTGGCCAGGGGCCAAACAGGCCCGCTTTTTGCAGTGTTCAAAGGCCCTGGGTTTTCATCTTTGGCAGCTGGATCCTCAGGCTAAGGTGCTGACGCGCCTGCAACTGACCGGCCCGGCCATTGTTGAAACCCAGTACCGTCAAGGGCTGCCGCCTCAGACGCGGCGCCGGGAATACATTGAGTCACTCGCCAGTCGGGCCAAGGCGCTTCAGCTGGCCTTGGTGCACCGCGCGCCTGCTGTGATGAAGCTGCAAGCGCAGGCGAGCGCACAGGGGCGCAATCTAGCCGGCGCGCCCTGGCTGATCCACATGCAGCTGCGGCATCTGCCCGGACTCGATGCGCCGGAGTGGGCCATGCGGGCGGCTTGGCTGCTGACTTTTCAGGCTCAGCCGATTAAAAAAGCCGCCGAGGCCGCTTTTTGGAGGCAGTATTCGAGTGTGCGGGCGCCGCAACTGCCTGAAGGACAGTTGCAAAGCGCAATCAGGCGCCAGTGGCTTGAGGTGCTGACCCAGGCCGGGTTGCTTCAGGAAACCGCGGCCGGCTGGCAGTGGCTTCGGGTCCCTCAGTGGTATCAGACCATCGACGAGAAGTTGCAAGCCCTCGGTCAGGCGAGGCAGGGTTAGTGCGATACGTATCCCGTGCAGCGGTGAAGACACAAAAACGGCCAGGCTGCAGCCTGGCCGTTTGGTTATTACTGCAAGACGTGGAGCAAGTCCTTGGAGGGCTGTAGATCCGGCTGCGTGATAATGGTTTGCACCAATGATTTGAAGCGTTCGTAAGATTTTAAGTTGCCTAGGCGCAGTCCTGGATTGGGACTGGCACTGTTCATGATGACGACGGCGGGCAGCTTGGTGATGCCCATTTCCACGGCGATGGCCTGATCTGAGGCCAGGCAGTGGTGCATTTCCTCGCGGCGGCGGTCTTCGGCAAACGCCGCCAGGTCAAAACCAACAGCTTTAAGGCACTCATAGGCTGTTTCTTTGTCGTACGGCGCAACCGGAATCGTCATGTGACTCTGCTCCATGATCAGCAACTTGCGGGCTTTCTCATTACCCTGAAACTGCGCCGCTTTGTAGTCGACCGCCAACTGGTAGGCGGTGTCGAAGAGCTGATTGCGCAGTGGCAGGTTGTGCGGGTCCAGGTGCGCCTCGGCCATGTACTGGTCGATGACGGTGAAATTGACCAGCGGGACAAAGCGCAGGCTGACTTTTTGTTTCAGTTCCTGGGCGAGCCGCTGAACGACCAGCTCCGCTTCGCGGCAGCGGGTGCCAATGGGATTGATGAACAAGAAAAGTTCTAGCAATGCATTTCCTCCAGTATAGGCTAATAAGCAAGCGGTTAAGGTTTTGACAACCTTTTGGACAGTTAAGTGGGCCTGTTGTTTATCCTTACCTTACCAGAAATCTTATTAAAGACAATTAATCAGCTTGTGAAATATTCACATTTGCATAGGCGCGCTGCACCTTGTTTTGAACCGGCTGAACGCGGATATTAAACTCGCTTACAAGCTGCGACCAGTACGCCTTGGCGGCTGGCTCGTCGTGGTATTCCAACTCGAGTTCCCAATCGCGCTTGCCGTTTGGGTAGTGGGTCTCGTCCAGCGTCAATTTGCCTGCCGGGGTGTCGAGCAGGTGTCGCCAGGTGGTCGCCGCTGCAAATTGTTGCAGGCTGGCCGGCTCGATCTGCTGGCTGGCCAGGTATTCGCGAATCTGGCCGTGGGTCGCGATGCTGTTGGCGCGAATCAGCTGGCGCGCTTCGCTCACCGTCAGCGGGTCTGTCATTTCTTCCAGCAGGCGGTCAGGCCCCTTGGGCAGCTTCAGGGTTTCCTCTGCCCGGGTGTTGAACAGCCGGATGCGCAGTCCCAGTGATGCCTTTTGCAGGCGATAGTCAGCCGTGTCGTAGTACGTGTTGGCCTGGCCGAATGCTGGGGCAAAAGTCAGTGCGGCCTGCATGGCAGCGGCCTCATCAGCCGTGATCAGGGTTTTGAACTCTTGCTCGGATTGGATACTCATACAATTCACCTCGCTAATAGTATACAGCTACTCTTCCGGCCGGTGGGTGGCCCGCACTGCTTTTATGGTAAAATGAAGCAGAATCAGATGTGGAGGCTTGAGCATGCAGCGCGACTGGGAAACGTTTTTGATGCCATACGAACAGGCAGTGAAGGAACTCAAAATCAAATTTCGCGGAATGCGCAGCCAATTCCTGCAAGAAAGCCGCCATTCACCAATCGAGATCGTCACCGGCCGGGTCAAGCCGGTCGACTCGATCATTGAAAAGCAGTCGCGCCGGTACATTTCCGATACGCTGCTGGAACAGGACATGCAGGACATTGCAGGGCTTAGGATCCAGTGCCAGTTCGCCGAAGACATTTACGAAGTGGTCGACCTGATCCACCAGCGCACGGACATGAAAGTGGTTGAGGAGCGCGACTACGTGACCAACGTCAAGCCGTCCGGGTATCGCAGTTACCACGTGGTCATTGAGTATCCGGTCCAAATGGTGGAAGGCGAAAAGAAGTTGCTTGCTGAGATTCAGATCCGCACGATGGCCATGAACTTCTGGGCCACGATCGAACACTCGCTGAACTACAAGTACCAAGGCGAGTTTCCGGACGCCTTGAAGGAACGTTTGAAGCGGGCGGCCAAGGCCTCGGCGCTGCTTGATAACGAAATGTCCGAGATCCGTGAGGAAATTCAGGAAGCCCAGCGTCTGTTTTCTTACGGTAAAGGGCAAAATATGCCGCGGCGCTTGGATGATCTTGATCACCCAGGCCAGGGCGATAGTAAGCAAGGGATGAATGACGATGCGCATCGCGATCCAAGCAAACAGTAACGCGAGTTCTCAAGCGGCCCGGCAAAAGCTGATCCGCGGGCTTAAGCAGGACAATTTTGAAGTCGACGTGCCGCATCCTGAAGTCGTGATCACGATTGGCGGGGACGGGACGCTGCTTTCGGCGTTCCACCGGTACGCCGATGTGTTGGACCAGGTGCGGTTCATCGGGGTCCACACTGGCCACCTGGGCTTTTACACGGACTGGCGCGACTATGAAACCGACGACCTCATCGCCGCCTTGAAGCGGGACTCAGGGGAAAGCACCAGCTACCCGTTGCTGGACGTGCTGGTCGACTACGAGGACGGGACCACTGCGCATTTTCTGGCGCTAAATGAGGCCACACTGAAGGGGACCAGCGGCACCATGCGCACGGACGTTTACGTGAAGGAAAACTTCTTTGAGAGTTTTCGCGGGGATGGGCTGTGTGTGGCGACGCCCACCGGCTCGACGGCTTATTCCAAGTCCAATGGTGGTGCGGTGATCCACCCGCGGCTGGCGGCGCTTCAAATGACGGAAATTGCATCGATCAATAACCGGGTCTTTCGCACGCTGGCGGCGCCAATGATCTTGGCGCCTGACGAGTGGGTCTCACTGCGGCCTGAGCCATTTCAGGATTACGTGATGTCAATTGATCAATTCACTGCTAAGCCGGCGATGATCACCGCCATTCGGTTCAAGGTGGCCACAGAGAAGATCCGCTTTGCCAGCTATCGGCACATGCACTTCTGGGACCGGGTCGAGGATGCGTTCATCGGGGAGAAAAAGCCGGATGCGCTTTAAATGGACCTATCAGGGACCGCGCGTGTCCCTTCAGACCTTTTTGCGCCGCCAGGGGTTCTCGCTCGCGCAGCTAAAGCAGTTGAAGTTCCATGGCGGTTTTGTGTTTGTGAACAAACGACAACGCAACACCGCTTTTTCTTTGCGCCCGGGCGATGTTGTCTTCCTGCAAACCGCGCCGGAAGTGGCCGCCGATGCCGTGGTGCCGTATGCTGCACCGCTGGCGATTGTTTACGAAGATGAGTACCTGCTGGTGGTCGACAAGCCCGCCGGTGTGCCCTCGATTCCGGATGTCGGCAAGAGTCCGGACACCATGGCCAATCGCGTCAAAGCGTACCTGCTCAAGACCCACGCTGAAAGTGCGGCCATTCACGTGGTGACGCGGCTTGACCGCGACACCAGCGGGCTCATGTTGTTTGCCAAAAGCGGGTTAATTCACAGCCTGCTGGACGCCCAGCTGCATACCGATGACCTGCAGAAAGAATATCTTGCCTTGGTCGCTGGTGCCGGTAAATTACCACAGCACGGCTGGCTGGTGCTGCGAATCGGCCAGGGCCAAGAGTTTTACATGAAGCGGGCCGTGACGCCTGCAGGCAAGCGCTCGGTGACAGAATTTGAAACGCTGGTACAAAACGGCCGGGCCAGCTTGGTCCGGGTACAGCTGCACACTGGGCGCACGCATCAGATTCGGGTTCACTTCGCTGCCATCGGCCACCCGCTGTTTGGCGATACGCTGTACGGCGGCCCGGCAGCCGGCCTGAACCGGCAGGCGCTGCACTGCGCACACCTGCACTTTTGGCACCCGATTTTAAAAAAGCCACTTGAGTTGACGGCGCCGCTGCCGAACGATATGTTATCTTTGGAGAATGAGTTGGGCCTAGCCCTAAATTAATGAGGATGTGGAAATGATGTATCAACTGTTGACCGATTCGGCCTGTGACCTGCCGCGCCAAACCTTAAAGGACGCGAATGTTGATTTTGTTTCCTTTCACTTCAACGTGGAAGGCCAGGACCTGACAGATGACATGGGCGGCTCATACGAGCTGAAAGATTTTTTTGAGAAGATCAAAAATGGGGTCATGCCTTCTACTTCCGCCATCAACGTCGGCGAGTATGTTGATTTCTTCACCCCCTACGCCAAGGCCGGCACGCCGGTCGCGTACATCGCCTTTTCCAGCGGACTGAGCAGCTCTTTTGAGGCGGCCACTGAGGCCAAGGCCATGGTGCTGGAGAAGTATCCGGACGCGCAAATCGAGCTGGTGGACACGCTTGCGGCTTCGCAGGGCGAGGGCCGTATGGTGCTTGAGGCAATCAGGCTTCAAAAAGAAGGAAAAAGTCTGGCGGAGCTGGTGGCATGGTTTGAAGCGAATCGGCTGCGCCTGCAGGAATGGTTCACGGTTGATTCACTGGATTACCTTTACCATGGTGGTCGGGTGTCGCGGACGTCTGCAGCGCTGGGGACACTGCTCAACATCAAGCCAATTATGGACGTGGACACCCTGGGGCGGTTGCGCGTTGACGGCAAGGTCCGCGCCCGTAAGCGCTCTTTGGCCACTTTAGGCGACAAAATGCTGGCTGCACTGCCAAGCGATCCCGCGCAACCGATCCTGATCGCCACGTCTGGCGATTACGACGCGGCCAATCAGGTGCGTGATTACATCTTGGCTAAGGCGCCAACAGCTAATGTCACCGTGGGGGACATTGGCCTGACCATCGCCAGTCACACCGGGTTTGGCTGCGTGGCGGCGTTTGTCATGGGCGCAGAGAAGCGGCAATAAGGTCAAACAAAACCGACCGCCTGACAGTGAACTCGCCAGGCGGCCGGTTTTGTGTTTAGACGCTTAATTCAAAGGCAAATGTGGTGTCAGGGTCAACCAGCTCGTTATCGCCAGTATAGAAGCCGTGCAGCTGCAAGCGCGAGTCGGTGTTCACCAGCACAAACCCGCGGGGGCCCAAGTTGCTGAGCGCGGGGCTGGCCACAAAGACCTGGCCGGGGGCTTGTGTGCGCCACTGTAAGCGCAAGTAGACCGCGGCAGCCAGTGGCACTAGTCCCAACCCGTAGTGCTGGGCGGCCTGCGTCAGGCGCGGCAGGGTCGCACCTTGCCCCAATCCCAGGTCGCGCATGCGCATCAAACCGAGGCGAATCGGGTAGGGCCGCTCCCCTGGGTAAACCGGCATGGTTTGAAGCAGGGTGCGTGCCGCGTCATCACGCTCAATGTGGGCGGCCGTCAGTGCCGCGGTCAAGGCTTTGCGCGACAGGCCGCCGACGCGCAGCGCAATCGTCGTGAACTCAGGATTCATCTGTTGCCTCCTAAAAAGCCTCGAGGATTGCCTCGAGGCTTGATCACTTACTTGAACGTGACGACCTTAGTGCCGTGAGCTTGCTTGACGCCGATGGCGGCGGTCAGTTCGTCCACATTGGCTGCCGTGACCCCGCCGCCAGGCAAGATTTCGAGCTTGCCAGCCGCCATTTTGACCAGCTGCTGCAGGTGGGGGACGGTTTGGGTGATTGGCACGCTCAAAGGCCCCCCGTGCGTCAGGATGCGGGTGACGTCATGATCAGAGAGCCAGTCAATGGCTTCCTGCTGGCGCGCTTTCGGAATTTCGTCGAACGCCATGTGCATGACCACTTCCATGCCACCAGCGGCGCCGATCAAGTTTTCCATGGCGTCTTCGTCCAGCCAATTGGCCTTGGTCAACGCACCGAAGGCCACACCGTCCGCGCCGAGTTCTTGCGCGGCGAACAGGTCGGTTTCCATGATTTTCAGCTCGGTGTCGGTGTAAACGAAATTGCCACCGCGCGGCCGAATCATGCAGACAATCCGCGCATCGTGCTCGTGCACGTACGAGATGGCCGCCGCCATGACCCCGCGGGACACCGTGGTGCCGCCGGCGGTGAGATTGTCGTTCAGCTCGATGCGATTGGCACCGGCGCGCAAGGCGGCCGGAATATCGGTGAAGTTTTCAACACACGCTTCTTTTAACAGCATGAGAACCTCCTAGATGAATAAGACTAACAAAACGACGAGCCCGAGCGCGATGCGGTACCAGCCAAACGGCTTGAAGTCATGAGTCTGAACAAACTTAAGCAGCCACTTGATGGCCACGATCGCGACTAGGAACGACACCACCATGCCCGTCAGCAGGATCGCCCACTGCGCGCCGGTGAAGACGTTGCCTTTCATGAGGTACGAGCCGATTTTTAAAATCGACACACCCACCATGGTCGGAATCGCCAGGAAAAAGGAAAACTCGGTGGCGACGTAGCGACTGGTACCCAAGATGATGGCGCCGAGAATGGTCGCGCCGGAGCGACTGGTGCCAGGGACAATGGACAACGCCTGGAAGAGGCCGATGAACAGCGCGGTTTGGAAGCTGATGTCTGCCAGGGTCGTGATTTTGGGCGAGCGGTCTTTGAAATAATTCTCAATGACAATGAACAAGATCCCGTATAGGATCAACATCGATGCCACCACGATTGGCTTGTGCAAATGGGCGTCCATGAAGTCGTTCAGCGGCAGGCCAATGATCACGGATGGCAGGACCGCGACGATCACCTTGAACCACAGGGTCCAGGTGGCCTGGCGCTCGGGTTTGGACTTGCTTGGGGCCCACGGGTTCAGCTTGTTGAAGTAGAGCAGTACGACCGCCAGAATCGCACCGAACTGGATCACGTACTCGAACATCGCCATGAAGGCCGGACTCTGATTGATTTTGACCAGTTGATCGACCAGATCGATGTGGCCGGTGGAACTGATCGGCAAGAACTCGGTCAGCCCTTCGACAATGCCAATGATCACGGCTTTGACTATATCTAACATAATTTCCTCCTCAAAGTTGCCAATGGGTCAAGTATACCGGACTCGGCAAGGATGACTAGGCGCAAAAGGCAAAATTTCGGTAAAATCTGAATTGCCAGCATAAAAACAGCGCACCATCTAGGCACGCTGCAGGCGCTTAAGCTTTGAGAAACACGACATTGACCGATTCCGGGGCGACGATGTCCTTTTGGACTGCCGTCAGTTTGCCAGAGCCGCTGTCACGTGAGTACAGGGTGGCGTTGCTGGTGTTCTGGTTGACCGCCAGCAGGTAGTTTTCGGTCAAGTCGAGGTTCGCATCGCGCGGGAAATCACCTTCCGTCGAAATTTGCTGCACTTCGGTGAGCTCGAGGCCGTCCTCAGAGACTGAGTAAACGACAACGCTGTTGTACCCGCGGTTAGTCGCATAGATAAAACGGGAGTCTGAGCTGATGCGGATCGCGGCAGCGCCGTTGTGCTTGGTCCAGTCGGCCGGGATGGTCTTTTGAGTTTGCCCTTGCGTGAACCCGCCAGTGGCTGGATCGTATTGCAGGACGCTGATTTGGCTGGACAGTTCGCCCAGCAGATAGGCGATTGGCTTGTCATGATGGAAGACCAGGTGGCGAGGGCCAAAGCCCGGGGCCAGCTTCAAAATGGCTGGGGTGCCGAGCTTGCCGGCGTCGTCGACCGGGTAGGTGTAGACCTCGTCAGTGCCCAGGTCGATCACGGCCAGCCGCCCGTCCGGCGTCAAAGCCGCAAAGTGCACGTGGCTGGCGTCCTGCTCGGGCAGCGGACCGTGGCCGTGGTGGCGGGCAACATCAGTCGGGGTCAAGGTGCGGTCGGCGTTGATCTTATAAACGTTGACGCGGCCTTCATGATAGTTCGCCGCAAAGACCAGCTGACGTTTTTCATCAATTGACACATGCGCCGGGCTAGTCCCGGGCTCTAAGACGGTGTTGAGCAGCTGCGGCGGCGTTTGATTGAGATCAAAGGCGGCCAGCCCGCCTTTGCCGTCCGCGGCGTCGACCAGGTAGGCGGCGTTGGCTTTGGAGACGGCCAGGTAGGTGGGCGAGCCGATACCGGTGATGTAAGGTTCGGCCTCACTTAACCGGCCGGTTTCGGAATCGAAGGTCGCCCGGTAAACGCCTTGGCCTTCGTGTTTGGTGTAACCACCAAGTAAAACTGTTTCTTTCAATGTATTGCCTCCTCGTAAATGCGTACTCGGTCATTATACCAGAAAACGGATACAGCTATGCAGCCAGCAACAGCCCGCCGAATCCGGCAGGCTGCTGGGTGAGCTGATTAATATTGGTCGCCGTTGAAAATGGAATTTTTGACGATGACGTAATCAACCGCCTTTAAGGCGCCGATGTCTCGGCCGCCGGCGTAAGAAACAGCCGACTGCAGGTCTTCTTGCATTTCAATCAAAGTGTCCTTGATCGAGCCTTTGACCGGCAGGAGGATCTTCTTGCCTTCAACGTTGTGGTGAGCCCCTTTTTGATACTCTGAAGCCGAGCCGTAATACTCCTGGTACTCCTTGCCGTCCTTGACGATGTGCTTGCCTGGGGTCTCCTTGTGGCCGGCAAACAGGGAGCCGATCATGCACATGGTGGCACCGAAGCGAATGCTTTTGGCGATGTCACCGTTGTTGCGGATCCCACCGTCAGTGATGATCGGCTTGCGCGCAGCTTTGGCGCACCACCGCAGGGCCGCCAGTTGCCAGCCGCCGGTCCCAAAGCCGGTTTTGAGCTTGGTGATGCAGACCTTACCCGGGCCGATACCGACTTTAGTGGCGTCTGCACCGGCGTTTTCCAAATCGCGGACGCCTTGTGGGGTGCCGACGTTGCCGGCAATGACGAAGCTGTCCGGCAGATATTTTTTAATGTGGCGGATCATGTCCATCACAATGTCAGCGTGGCCATGGGCGATGTCAATGGTGATGTACTCAGGTACCAGTTGCGCGCCGGCGAGTTCTTTGATGAAGGAAAACTCCTCGTCTTTCACACCGACGGAAATCGACGCGAAGAGGCCGGCGTCGTGCATGTCAGCGACAAATTGCGCCCGCGTTTCCGGGTTGAAGCGGTGCATGACGTAGAAGTACCCATTGGCAGCCAGCCACTTCGCCAGTGGCGCATCGATGATGGTCTGCATGTTGGCCGGCACCACTGGTAGTTTGAATGTGTGGCCGCCAAATTCAACGCTAGTGTCCACTTCCTTGCGGGACCGCACCACGCATTTGTTTGGGATCAGCTGAATGTCTTCGTAATCAAAAATTTCCATGCTTATCGTCCTTTCACGCCTCGAGAACTCGTGTGACCTTTGCCACACCACGCGCTAATATACGGTAAGTGTTCGGAAATGTCAAATTATTTCTGTCAATAACATTTTATTGTTCGTAACGTATCGAACAATTCAGCTGAGGAGCAAAAGAATACCCTCGCCGCGGCGAGGGTCAGCTGTCAAAAATATCGGTTCTTCCAGAACTGCAAGCCGATGAGCACCGAGATGATCAGGGAGATGATGATTGTGATGATCCATGAGATATGCATGCCGGCCCAAGGCAGATCCATATTCATCCCATAAAAGGAGAAGACCAGCGTGGGGATGGTCAGGATGATCGAGTAGGACGTCAGAAATTTCATGACCCCGTTCATGTTGTTGTTGATGATATTGGAATAAGTGTCCGTGGTCTCGCTGATAATTGAATTGGAGATCTGAGCCATTTCGATGCCCTGCTGGTTTTCAATGAGGATGTCGTCCAGCAGGTCGGCGCCGTCGTCGTCCAATCGCAAGGGATTGGTGCGTTCCAATTGCTGCAGCACGTTGCGGTCGGTCCGCAGACTCATCATGAAATAGACCAAGCCGCGCTGAATGCCCATGAGCCCGTAAAGTTCTTCGTTGCACAGGCTGGATTGCAGCTTGGCCTCAAGGCTTTCGCGGGCCTTGTTGATATCGCGCAGGTAGGTGAGATACGCGGCCGTGGCCCGGTACATCATCAGCAGTGCGGCCTGAGTTTTGCGCCGCGGGTCAAAGCCGGTCACTTTGTTTTCGGCGAACAAGGCTAAGAGCGGCTGGTGCTGCGTGTCGATCGTGATCAGGGCGGAGGGCGTCAGGATGATCGCGAGCGGAACAGTTTTATAGGTGACGCGCTTTTTCGGGTCCAAGGTGGCCACGGGCATGTCAAAAATCAGCAGGTGCACATCGACGTCCTCGTCGTATTCGTAACGTGCGCCCTCGTCAGGGTCTAAGCCGTAAAGCAGGAAGTCCTCAGGGACCCGCGTTTTCTTTTCCAGCGTGGTCAGCTCGTCCTGGCTGGGGTCGGTGACGTTGATCCAGACCCCTGGTTCGATTTTGGCTTGTGGCTTCAAGCCACCTTTTGTATCATCAAATTTGTAGACTGAAAGCATGATGACCTCCGCAGACCTTTTTCTTAAGTGTACTATAAAACTGTGAGAGTTCGCGGGAAAGGGATGCGTGATGCGAAAAATCGAGGAAAAAGCGCAGGCGATGGCAAAACTGGGTGTGTTTGCCTGTCCAGTGTGTGGTGAAGCACTGACGGTCAGTCAGACCAGTCTGCTGTGCGCAAATGGGCACCGTTATGATTTGGCTAAAAAAGGGACCGTGAATTTTCTGGCCAAGCCCAGCGCAACGGAGTACGACACGCCGATGCTTGAGGCGCGGCGGCGCGTGCTTCAGGCCGGGTTCTTCGCGCCATTTGTGGCCGCGATTCAAAGCCAGTTGGGCGCCGGAGACACGGTGCTTGACGTCGGCTGCGGAGAAGGCACCCCGACGGCCAGGCTGGCTGAAAGCGGTGCGCAGGCGGTGGGCTTTGACATCTCCGCGCCAGCCATTGCGCTGGCCGGCCGCCTTTCGACCAGCGCGGTGTTTTGCGTGGCGGATCTGGCTCGCCTGCCGTTTCTGCCGGGCAGCTTTTCGGCGGTGGTCGATTTGTTCTCGCCAGGCGCGTATCAGGAATTCGATCGCGTGCTGCGGCCTGAGGGCCGGCTGTTCAAGGTCATTCCAGCCGCGGGTTACTTGCGCGAGCTCCGGCAGGGGCTGTACGCCGGCACCGCCAAGGCGGCGTACAGCAACCAGGCCGTCCTCGACCGGTTCCTGGCGGCGTATCCAGGCGCGACCCAAACGCCGTTGACCTATGATTTCCCGGTCTCGCCCAGCCAATTTGAAGACGTCATGAAGATGACGCCTCTGACCTGGCAGGCCGACCCGGCTAAGCGGACGGCGATGGCGGCGGCTCCGCCGGCCAGCATCCATGTCGACGTCCTGTTGCTTGAGGCAAAACTCAGATGAGAAAACGCTAAGGGAAGTATCTTGAAAGCGCTAAATATTTGGAGAGGGCTTGCACCGGTGGGGCATCGGTGTTAAATTACTCTTAAGCATTTTTATTTCTGGCTTTTATCAGGGCTTGCTTTTGGGAAATTGATAAAAGTTAGCGATGAAAAACTTAACTAACGTACCGTCTCGCCGTGCAGTCACCGAGGTGGTGCGTTTTTTTGTGGAGGTAAGTGACATGACGAATCACATTGTGCTTTATCAACCGCTGATCCCAGCCAACACCGGCAACATAGCGCGCACGGCGGCCGCGACCGACAGCGTGCTGGACCTGATCAAGCCGCTGGGCTTTGCCGTGGACGACAAGCACCTCAAACGCGCCGGCCTCGACTACTGGGCATCAGTCAAGATTGTTTACCATGACTCGCTTGAGGCGTTCATGGCGACCGTAAAGGACCCCCAGTATTTGTACCTCGTCTCCAAGTTCGCTGAGCAGACCTATTCGGATGTCGATTACAGTGACACCAGTGTGGATCACTACTTCATGTTTGGCAAAGAGACGACCGGCCTGCCTGAACCGTTCATGCGTGCCAACCCGGAAAAGGCCGTGCGGATCCCCATGACCGACAAAGTGCGGGCCCTGAACCTGTCCAACTGTGCCGCACTCGTCATCTATGAGGCGCTGCGCCAGCAAAGCTTTGCAGGCCTGGAGCGCAGCCACGTCTACCCCCATGACAAGCTGAAGTAGCGCTTGGCGTTAACATGGTTTTTTCTATTCGTGAAAGCCTCGTGTATAATGAAGCGTAGATTCGAAGGAGGCAATTCATGGCGCAGCGGCGGACAACCAGCAAGCGAAAACCAACAACCAAACGTAAACCCCGCACTCGCAAAGTTGACCACACCTTAAACTGGGTTGGCTGCGGGTTATTTGTTGTGGCGGCGTTGGCCTTCTTCAGACTCGGCATCATTGGGACGTTCCTTGCCAACTGCTTCCGATTGGTGATTGGGGATGCCTATCTGCTTGGCGCAGCGATAGTCGCGGTGTACGGGGCATGGCTGATTGTCTCTGGCAAAGCGCTGCGGCCCACCGCCCGCCTAGGCTGGGGCGGAGGCCTTATTGGTCTGGGCGCCTTAGGGGTGCTGTCGGGCAGCGCGATGGCGGCACAGAGTGTGCACGCCCACTTTTTCCTGGCGACCTGGCGGCTGCTTCAGGGCGACTTTGCCCTGCAAGCCACGACGTCGCGCGTCGGCGGGGGCCTGCTGGGTGCGGGACTGTTGAACCTCTTCGCGCCGCTGCTAGCCGAAATCGGGGCCATGATTTTATTCTGGCTGATCATCGTGATCGGGGTGGCGGCCCTGGCAGGCGTCAAACCAGCACAGGTATTTGCGGCCGGTCACTGGCTTGCCGCCAAGCTCGGCGAGGCGATTGCCGGGTTGCGCAACCAGTTTGACCAAAGCCACCAGGAGCGCGCAGCAAAGCGCGGGGCCCCAAAGCCTGCGGAGACGCCAGCCGATCAGCCTGTGGTCAGAAGTACTGTGGCCCCTTCTGTGGCGGAGACTGAACCTGCGGCCGGTAAAGATCTCCCCAAGCCAGTGGCACAGCGGCAGGAAGAGATTAAAATCAACGTGCCGCACTCAGAAGCCACCCAGACTGAGCTTTTGGCCGAGGATAAACAGGCGGCTTCAGATGCAGAGCAGCCCCTCGACACCAGCACTGGCGCCAGCGGTGATTACGTGATGCCGCCGATGAGCCTGCTGACGCCGATTCCGGCGACCGACCAATCGGCGGAGACGGCCAAGATTCGGAAGAACTCAGTCAAACTCAGTGAGACCTTGCGCTCTTTTGGCGTTGACGTGACGGTCAAACAGGCGACGCTGGGGCCGAGCATCACACAGTACGAGATTCAGCCGGCGACTGGGGTGAAAGTGTCCAAAATCACGAACCTGTCTGATGATCTGGCGCTGGCGCTCGCGGCGAAGGATATTCGCATCGAGGCCCCAATCCCTGGCAAGTCGCTGATCGGCATTGAAGTGCCCAACCAACAGGTGGCCACGGTCGGATTCCGAGAAGTGCTGGAGAAAACGCCAGCGCATCCTGGAAAACCGCTGGTCATTCCCCTGGGCAAGGACGTGGACGGGCGAGTCAAGACGTTCGACCTGACCAAGATGCCGCATCTTCTGATCGCCGGGGCAACCGGCTCAGGGAAATCGGTGATGATCAACGTGATCATCACGAGCATCCTAATGACGACCAAGCCGGACCAGGTCCGCTTGATGCTGATCGATCCGAAAAAGGTGGAACTGTCCGTTTACGACGGCGTGCCGCACCTGCTTACGCCGGTTGTGACCGAGGCCAAAAAGGCGCCGTCGGCCTTGAATAAAGTGGTCAAGGAAATGGAGAACCGGTATGAGCGCTTCGCGGCCGCTGGGGTGCGCAATATTGGCGAGTACAATCAAAAGGCGAAGACCGCCGACGATCCTGATTTGCCGCCGCTGCCGCTGATTGTCGTGATCGTGGACGAATTGTCTGACTTGATGATGGTCGCAGGAACTGAGGTCGAAACCGCACTGGTGCGGCTGGGCCAGATGGCCCGGGCGGCGGGGATCCATGTGATCATCGCGACGCAGCGGCCAAGTGTCGACGTGATCACCGGCCTGATCAAGGCCAACTTCCCGTCGCGCATCGCCTTTGCGGTTTCGTCCGGCGTCGATTCTCGGACGATTTTGGACATGAACGGGGCCGAGAAGCTGCTTGGGCGCGGGGACATGTTGTTTGCCCCAATTGATGCGGCCAAGCCGCTGCGGATTCAGGGCGCCTACATTTCTTCAGAAGACGTTGAAGCGGTGGTCAAGTCGATCACCGATCAGGTGGCACCGGAGTATGTTGAGGACATGACGCCAAGCGACGAGCCGGAAGCGGCCGCCGCCGGGGATTCGGAAGACGAGTTGTACGATGAGGCCAAGGCGTTTGTGATCCAGCAGCACACTGCGTCAACGTCACTGCTGCAGCGGCGCTTTCGCATCGGCTACAACCGGGCTGCGCGGTTGATCGACGACCTTGAGGCCAACCAGGTCGTTGGCCCGAGCGAAGGCAGCAAGCCGCGGAAGGTCTTTATCCAACCGGATCAGCCAAAAGGGGAGAGTTAAGGAGTTTTTATGCGAATTCAATTAGCTACTGGTGTTTTTTTGAACGTCCTGTCGACCAATCAGTTTAAAACCACCCGCGTGGCGATTCATTTCATCGCGCCAGCCAAGGCGCAGGATTTTGCGGCACGGACGCTGCTGACTTCTGTACTGGAAACCAGTTCCGCCAAGTATCCGACCCAGTCCGACTTATCCGCCGCGCTTGAAACAATGTTCGGGGCCAGCTTTGGAATCGGTGTGGCTAAAACCGGCGCAGTCCACCGCGTCACTGCCACCTTGAACCTGGTGGCCGACAAGCTCGCGCAGGTACCGCTGTTGGCGCAGGGCTTTGACTTGCTTCACGAGGTGCTGTTAAAGCCGAAACTGGTTGGCAATCAGTTTGATCCCGAAGTCTTTGACCGGGAGCAAAAAAACCTGGCGGCCTATTTGGGCAGCATGGACGAGGATCGGCAGCTGCAGGCAAGTTTGGCGACGCAGCGTTTGTACTTCCAGGGCAACGATGCGCAGGCCACGCCGAGTTTTGGGACCCTAAGGCAGCTGACAGCCGTCACTCAGGCGCGGCTGATGGCGGTATATCAGGATATGCTAAGTCACGACCAAATTGAAATTGTGGTGCTCGGTGATGTGACCGAAGAGCAGGTGGTCCCACTTGCTAAGCAGTTAGGCTTTGCCGCACGGCCTGAGCCCGCCTTTGCGCTGATTTATCGCCAGCCTGACGCGCCGGTGCGGCAAGAAACCGTCTCGGCCCACGTTAACCAGGCCAAGCTCAATTTAGCCTACACCACGCCGAGTGACCTCTACGGCCGCCAATTCTACGCCAATGTGGTCGCAAACGAATTGTTCGGCGGTTCGCCGCTTTCACTGCTGTTTACCAATGTGCGGGAAAAGGCGAGTCTGGCTTATTATGCCAGTTCGATGTTTGAGCCATTTCGCCAGTTCAGCATGGTGCAAACCGGGATCGATGCTGTGAACCGCGACCAGGTGCAGCAGCTGATTGCAGATCAGTTGGCCAAAGTGGCAGACGGCGCGTTTTCGGCTGAACTGCTTGCACACATCAAAGAGGGCTTGCTTAATGCCCGCCAGGCTGCTTATGATTCCCCCCAGTTTTTGGCTCGTCAGGAACTGCTTCACGCGCTGGTGCCCACCCACCAGCCTGGCTATGCGGCTTATGCCGCAGCGATCACTGCTGTCACTAAACAGGAAGTGATGGCTGCGGCCGCGGCAATGAAGTTGCAAGCCGTGTACTTTTTGGACGAACAGGAGGCCAACTAATGGCATTGAATCAAACCGAGTATCCGGCCGTCCAAGAAACCTTGGTGACGGAGACGCTGGCCAATGGGCTGCGCGTGCTGCTTGTCCCGCGGCCAGCGTATCATCAAAGTTACGCCCTGTTTGCGGTCGATTACGGGGGCATTGATGTGCGCTACCAGCCAGCCGGTGCCACCGAAATGGTCGAGGACCCAGAAGGCATCGCCCATTTTCTTGAGCACAAGCTGTTTGAGAAGGAGGATCACGACGCCTTTGATTTGTTCGGGCAAACCGGCGCCTCAGCTAACGCGTTTACCGGCGCGACCAGCACCGCATACTTGTTCTCGACGTCGACTCAGCTGACTGAGAACCTGACGACGCTGCTGGATTTTGTTCAGGCGCCATATTTCTCCGACCAAACGGTGGCCAAAGAGCGCGGCATTATTGGCCAGGAAATCCAGATGTACCAAGATGATCCCGGCTGGTTGTTGTACTACGGGATCTTGGGAAACTTGTACCCGAATCATCCGGTGGCCAGAGACGTGACCGGGACCATCGCCTCGATTGCTCAGATCACCCCGGAGCGGCTATATCAGGCCTATCGCACCTTTTATCAGCCAAGCAACATGACACTGACACTGGTGGGCAACTTTGACCCTGAGCACGTCCTCGCGCACATTGCCGAGAACCAGGCGGCCAAGACCTTTGCACCGGCCACGCCAATCGTGCGCGGCGTCGGCTTCGACGGCGACCTCAGCACGATTTTGCCATACCGGGCGGCTGATTTGCCAGTGATCCGGCCAAAAAGTGCAGTCGGCATCAAGGGCCAGATCGATGCGCCGGGGGATCTTGAGGGCACCAAGTATAAGCTGGCCATTGAGGTGCTGCTGGAGATGATTTTTGGGGACTCTTCGCCGCTTTATCAAAAGTGGTACGACGACGGGCTGGTGGACGACTCCTTCGCGGCGGATTACATCGCCGGGCGGACGTTCAATTACGCGACGATCACCGGGGATGCCGACGATCCGTCCGCATTCTCCGATGCGGTCGCTTCAGTGATCGCCCGCGGTGCGGATCAGCCCGCCCTCACTGAGGCACGCTTTCAGCGAATCCTCCAGGCCGCCTTGGGCAAGTATTACATGTCCCTGAACTCCCTCGAGCAAACGGCCAACCAGCTGTCGTCTCAGAGCTTCAACGAGTCAAACGCGTTCGAAGTGGTCGAGACCTTAAAGTCCTTGACGCTTAGAGACGTCAAACAAGTCGCC
Source organism: Lacticaseibacillus sp. 53-4 (assembly GCF_016861805.1). Taxonomy (NCBI): domain Bacteria; kingdom Bacillati; phylum Bacillota; class Bacilli; order Lactobacillales; family Lactobacillaceae; genus Lacticaseibacillus; species Lacticaseibacillus sp. 53-4. The sequence continues at coordinate 134,394 of NZ_BOLT01000001.1, read as the reverse complement.
GCCAGCTTTTTCGATGTGGACGCCGTTTCCGTCTTCCACGTCCGTCCGGAGGCGCAAGCATGAGTTTTGCTTTAATTGTCGGGGCCAGTGGCGACATCGGCGGCGCTTGTGCCAAGCGGCTGGCGGCGCAGGGGTGGTCGCTGTATCTCCACTACGATCAGCACGAGGCCCCAGTGGCCGCGTTGGTGGCCAAGCTGACCGCGGCTTATCCCAAACAAGATTTTCTGAAAGTGCAGTACGATTTGACCGATGAAATGCATCTTGACCAGCTGACGGATCAACTGTTCAGTGTCGACGCCGTGATTTTCGCGGCGGGGATGACTTACTATCACCTGTTTCAGGAGACGACTGTGCCCGAACTGACCACCTTGATGCAGGTGCATTTACTGACGCCGATGGTTTTGCTAACTAAGCTCCAGGCTAAATTGTCAGTTTCAGGTCATGGCCGGATCATTTTTATCGGCTCGGTTTACGGTGGGTCAGGCTCCGCCATGGAAGTGGCATACAGCACAGTGAAGGGGGCACAGTCCGCCTTCGTGCGGGCTTACGCCAAAGAGGTCGCGAGCCTTGGCATCACCGTCAACGTGGTGGCGCCTGGGGCCGTTGCCACCAAGATGAACAAAATGTTTGATGCGCCTGCGCTTGCCGCCGTGCAAGCGGAGATTCCGGCGGGCCGGTTTGCGGCGCCTGCAGATATCAGCTACTATGTGGCCAGTTTATGCAGCCAAGAAGCGGCCTATCTCACCGGCCAGACACTATATGTGACGGGCGGTTGGCTGCGTTAGCAACGCAACTATTTCTTAATTCATGTAGCAGTTTATTCATGCTATACTGAAAACAGTCAATAATAAACTAGCGGGTGAAGAAAACAAATGGACGAAATTGGGCAAAAACTGCGTACCGCCAGAATTGAAAAGGGCTATACCCTTGACGACCTTCAGCAGATCACCAAGATCCAAAAGCGTTATTTGATTGCGATCGAAGAAGGCAATTTTGACGCGCTTCCAGGCGATTTCTACGTCCGGGCATTTATCAAGCAGTATGCAGAGACGGTTGGCCTCGATGCCGACGCGCTACTAACGCAATTTCAGCAAGACATTCCTGACACACAGCCTCAGGAGTATGTGGAACAATCAGTTGAAAATCGGACCCGCAGCGAGCGGACTGCTGAAAACTCACCAGTCAATAAGCTGCGTCAGCACGCCTGGCCCATTGCCATTGCGGCACTCGCGATTGTGATCGTGGTGGGGGCCTACCTGGTGATGTGGCATTACTCTAGCACCCAGCCGAAAGAGACGATTCCGACCAACGACAACGTGTCGGTCTCGAGTAGCAAAAAGGCTTCAAGCAGTAAGAAGGCGTCCAGCAGCCAAAAGGCCAGCTCGACGTCCAGTAAGGCAAAGGCAAGCAGTAAAAAGACGAAAAAATCAAGCAAGAAGAACGGCAGCCTGAAGATTGCGGTGGCTGACGTCTCCACGACAAGACAGACGGCCACGGTCACTAATCTGCCGGCCAGTGGTAACACCATCAAAGTTGCGGCTACTGATGCCGCAGCCTGGGTCGCCGTCTACGTCAACAATGCGGTGACCTGGCAGGGGACGGTTCAGCCGGGTAGTGAGCACACGGTAGACTTGCCAGACGGCACGACCAGTTTTGCTGTCAACTCCGGCAATATGCCGAAAACGACCATCTCGTTGAACGACAAAAAGGTTGACTTGGGCACGACCACAACCAGTGTCGTGCGGACGGTGACCTTCACGGCCGCGTCAAGCAGTTCGTCAGAAAGTGGGAACGTGCAGTGAATTTACCAAACAAATTAACGATGCTTAGGATCATCCTGATCCCGGTCTTTACGATCTTGCTGGTCATGGGCTGGCCGGCGGGCAGTTTTGCCGTTGGCGCGAGCCAGCTCTCTTGGTCGTACCTAGTTGCCACTATCATTTTTATCGCGGCGACCCTCACCGACTTGGCCGATGGTAAAATCGCTCGGGCCCGCCACTTGGTGACGAATTTCGGTAAATTTGCTGATCCGCTGGCGGACAAACTGCTGGTGATGACCGCCTTCATCTTTCTCACGGCAGCTGGCGTCGTGCCTGCCTGGGGCACTGCAGTCATTCTGTGGCGGGAGCTTGCTGTAACGGGACTGAGATTACTGCTGTCCAACGAAGGCGAGGTGCTGGCCGCGGCTTGGCCGGGTAAGATCAAGACCGTCACCCAGGACTTGGCCATCATCTGCCTGTTTCTAAATAACTTCGGGCTGAGCTTTCCCTTGGGTGAAATTCTGTTTTACCTCGCGGTGCTCTTCACCTTGTACTCAGGAATCGAATACTTTTACAAGAATCGTGGGGTCTTCGCCGACTCTTTTGGTAAATAACTCGCAGCCCGCAGCTTACTGCGGGTTTTGTTGTCTGTATGGACAGAAAGGACCAATGTCATGAACGCAGAATTGATCGCAGTCGGAACGGAGATGCTGCTGGGCCAAATCACCAACACGAATGGGGCGTTTTTGGCCAAGCAGCTCAGCGAGCTGGGTATCGACAGCCTTAATCAGCAAGTCGTTGGCGACAATCCCGAGCGGTTGGAGGCGGCAATCGCGCTTGCCGAAAGCCGTGCGGACATGATTTTTGTCTTGGGCGGGCTGGGGCCGACACCCGATGACTTGTCCAAGCAGACACTGGCCAAGCACCTCGGTGTGGCGCTGGTCGAAGACGCGCCGGCGATGGCCAAGCTCAAGGCCTACGCCAAGCAGCAGCACCACGAAATGACTGCCAACAATCGCCTGCAAGCCATGTATCCGGCCGGAGCAACGGTACTGACAAACGCCGTTGGCCTAGCTGTTGGCGCCGTGCTGGAACAGCAAGGGCGGACCTACGTGCTGCTGCCTGGGCCGCCGCGTGAGTTTGAGCCGATGGTGTTAAACGCCCTGGTGCCCCTGCTGCTGAAAAGGCAAGGCCAAGGTGAAGTGATGGTGTCGCGGGTGCTGCGCTTCTTTGGCATTGGTGAGTCGCAGGTGGTGACTGAGCTGGCGGACCTCATCGCCGCGCAGACCAACCCGACGTTGGCCACCTATATTAAGCCGTACGAGGTGACGCTGCGGCTGACCGCCAAGGCCAAATCAGAGCAGGCCGCCACGGCGCTGCTGGATCCGCTTGAACGCGCGGTGCAGGCGCGGCTGGGCGAGTTCTTCTACGGTTACGGCGATAATAACAGTTTGGCCGCTGAGGTGGTCCGCGCACTGGCCCGCGAGAAGGTTGAGGTCACGGCGGCGGAGAGCTTAACCGCAGGGGCCTTTCAAGCAGCGCTGGCCGACATTCCCGGGGTTTCGGCATGGTTCAAAGGCGGCTTTGTCACCTATTCCAACCGCACCAAGGCCAAGTTCCTGCAGCTGGATCAGGCCGCGATCGACCAGGCCGGTGCTGTCAGCGAGCAAACCGCTAAAGCGATGGCGGAGGGGGCGCTCAAGCAGGCCGCAGCTGATGTCGCAATCAGCTTCACCGGGGTTGCCGGCCCCGGGCCGAGCGACGGCATCGAGGCGGGGACGGTATGGATTGGGCTGGCCGCCAAAGGTCAGTCGGCCGTCGCGACGCTGCATCATTTCCCGGGCAGTCGGGCCGCAGTGCGCGGGCGCGCGGTCAAAGCCGGTTTATTCACGCTCTTACGTTTTCTGCAAGCGGCTGAAAAACAAGGCTAAATCACCGGTTAAACCTTTTTTGAAGCGGGTCTGCCACGTTGGCAAACCCGCTTTTGCGTAGGGTTGACGCGCTTTCATCAAGTTGACACCACAGACCCTAACCGCTACAATCAACATTGTGTCAAATTGTAAATATTAATAGCATCGTGAAACCATTTGATGATGCGGAGGTGAAAAGATGAGCTCAGGAATTTTGCTCTCAGTGATCCTCGCCGTCATCGCTTTGGTGCTCGGATTGTTGATTGGCAACTGGCTTCAGAAACGAAGCCATGAGCGGACTTTGGATCAAGCACATGACAGTGCTGCTGGAATCATTGAGAGCGCGAAGAAAGAAGCCGAAACGCTCAAGAAAGAGAAAATTGTTTCGGCGCGGGAAAAGGCCCACCAGTACCAGACTCAGGTGGAGGCCGAACTCAAGGATCGGCGCAGTGAGGTCCAGCAATCGGAACATCGCGTCTTGCAGCGTGAAGAGGCGCTGGATCGCCGTGATGATACGCTTGACCAAAAGGAAAAGAGTCTGACGGCGCGCGAGAGCGAATTAAACGCCCGGCAGCAGCAATTGGATGCCAAAAAAGAAGACATTACCGCCACTATTTTGAAACAACAGCAGGAGCTGGAACGCATCGCCGGTCTCACCAAAGCACAGGCGAAAGACCAGGTCCTCACTGAAACCAAGGCTGAACTGGCGCATGAACGTGCCACATTGATCAAAGAAAGTGAAGATGAGGCGAAGGAGACGGCTGACCGCACGGCCAAGTCGCTCATCGCCGATGCCATCCAGCGCAGTGCCTCTGATGTGGTCGCCGAAACGACGGTCACGACAGTTACCCTGCCGAACGACGATATGAAGGGTCGAATCATCGGCCGTGAGGGTCGCAATATCCGGACTTTGGAAACACTGACAGGGATCGACTTGATCATCGATGACACACCGGAAGCGGTGGTGTTGTCAGGGTTTGACCCGATTCGGCGTGAAATCGCCCGGATGGCGCTTGAAAAACTGATTCAGGACGGTCGTATTCATCCTGCCCGCATTGAAGAAATGGTCGACAAGGCGCGCAAGGAAATGGATCAACGCATTCGTGAAATCGGGGAACAGGCAATTTTTGATGTCGGGATTCATAATATGCACCCCGACTTGATCAAGATCTTGGGCCGCTTGCACTTCCGGACCAGCTACGGGCAGAACGTCCTGGATCACTCGATTCAGGTGGCCAAGCTGGCTGGAATCATGGCGGCAGAACTCGGCGAAGATGTCAACTTAGCGAGACGCGCAGGATTATTACATGATATTGGTAAGGCTCAAGACCGTGAAGTGGGCGGGTCTCACGTTGAGATCGGCGTTGAGTTGGCCACAAAGTACAAAGAACCAGAAGTGGTGATCAACACGATTGCCTCGCATCATGGCGACGTTGCGCCGACTTCGGTCATCGCGGTGTTAGTTGCCGCAGCTGACGCGATTTCGGCGGCGCGGCCCGGGGCTCGCTCCGAATCGCTGGAGAATTACCTTCACCGGCTGGAAAAGCTCGAAGCCATTGCTAACTCGTTCGACGGCGTGGCGCAGTCGTATGCGATTCAGGCCGGCCGTGAGGTTCGCGTGATCGTTCAGCCGGATAAGCTAACTGATGAGCAGTCGGTGGTTTTGGCTCGCGAGATTCGCAACCGCATTGAGAAAGAACTTGAATATCCTGGTCACATTAAGGTGACCGTGATTCGGGAAAAGCGCACCGTTGAGTACGCCAAGTGACCGGATTTCAAAAGCGGCTCGTCATCCCCCGATGGCGGCCGCTTTTTTGACGCCATTGGGTCTCAGTTGACGCTGCCCCCTGAAATGGATTATCATTTCGTACAGTCACTTAAGACGCGGCGGGCAGTTCGTCGCTGCTAAGGAGAGAATAATGACACGGAAGAAAAAAGCGTCACTGGTCGGCATGCTGATCACGCTGGGGATCGTTTACGGCGACATCGGGACCTCCCCACTGTACGTCATGAACGCGATCATTGCGGACGCGGGCTCAGTGGGTGCGCTGACGCCGGATTACATTATCGGGTCAGTGTCGTTAATTTTTTGGACCTTGATGATTCTCACCACCATTAAATATGTTGTGCTGGCGATGCAGGCTGATAACAACGGTGAAGGTGGGATCTTTGCGCTTTACGCACTGGTGCGCCGGCGCGGCGCTTGGTTGGCCATTCCTGCCTTGATTGGCGGCGCGGCCCTGCTGGCCGACGGCACCTTGACGCCGGCGGTCACGGTCACCACCGCCCTTGAAGGCCTGAAAAATCAGCGCTTTGGCAGTTTCGTCTTCAGCAACTCGCAGCTGGTTGTTTTGGTCATCACCAGCGTCGTTTTGCTGACCTTATTTATGATCCAGCGCTTTGGCACCGCCAAGTTAGGCAATGCTTTTGGGCCCATCATGCTGATTTGGTTCCTGTTTCTGGGCATTGCAGGGCTGACTCACATGACGGGGCACCTGGAGATCATCAAGGCCCTGAATCCGGTTTATGCGGTGCGAATCTTGTTTTCACCAGCGAATAAAGTCGGTATTTTCCTGCTTGGGAGCATTTTCCTGGCCACGACCGGGGCTGAGGCACTTTACTCAGACATGGGGCACGTGGGTAAATACAATATCTACGCGACCTGGCCATTTGTCTATGTCTGCTTGATGCTGAACTACTTTGGGCAAGGCGCTTGGCTGATTGGCCACTATCAAGATCCTGCATTCGCCGGGATGGCGACCCTGAACCCGTTTTACACGATGCTGAACACCGGGCTGCGGCCGTTTGCCATCGTACTGGCCACGATGGCGGCAATCATTGCTTCCCAGGCCTTGATCACCGGCTCTTACACGCTGGTTCATGAAGCCGTTGGGCTGAAGTTTTTGCCTCGCATGGCGATCAAGCACCCCTCTACTGAGCGCAGTCAGATTTACATCGCGTTTGTGAACTGGTTTCTGTGCCTAGTCACCTTGAGCGTCGTGTGGTTCTTCCGCACCTCTAAAGCGATGGAGGCGGCATACGGGCTTGCCATCACCATCACCATGCTGATGACCACCGTGCTGCTGTTCGAGTTCCTGTCCATGAAGATTCGCCGCTTGTATGCGGCGCTGGTGGCCGGGTTCTTTGGGATGATTGAATTTGTCTTTCTGGTGGCCAGCATGGTCAAGTTTCTTCATGGCGGGTACATCACGCTGTTCATCATGCTGCTAATTTTGGCCATGATGGTCGTTTGGTACTTCGGCAATAAGATTCGAGAGCATTACCAGGACGAAAGTGAGTACGTCGTCCTGACGGATTACGTCGACCAGCTGACTGAGTTGTCAGCGGATGAGACAATTCCAACCTACACGACAAACCTGGTTTACATGACAAAGGTCAAGCAGGGATACCGGTTGAAGCGTTCGACGCTGTACTCAATCTTGGATAAGCGGCCCAAACGTGCCAAAGTCTACTGGTTTGTCACCGTCAACGAAACGGATAAGCCGGTCGAAATGCGTTACACCGTCGATATGCTGCATACCCGCAACGTGATCTCAGTGCAGATTTACCTGGGCTTCCGGATGTCACAACACGTGAATGTCTACATCCGCAAGATCATTAACGATTTGCTGAACGCCAAGGTCATCGACCCGCAGACGCCGAAGTATACGACCGTCAAGAACCGCAACGTGGGGGACTTCAAGTTTGTCATCATCCGCGAACAAGCACAGAACCTGCTGACGACGGAGAACATCCCCGGCTGGCAGCGCAGACTGATTGGCGGACGTCTGTGGCTGCAAAACATCACCACAAGCCCGGCCAACTGGTACGGTCTAGAATTTGCCAATGTCGTGGAAGAAACCGTGCCGCTGTTCATCAGCGTGCCGCGCACTGTGGCTTTTTCCAAGCACCAAATCATGAATGCCAAGGCCATGCGGCTAAAAGCCGTTGACCGCGTGAAAAACAGTCCAATCCAGACGCAAACGGAGATCATTAATCCGCAAACCAAGGCGCCTGACGACGACGCTGAAAAGTGAGAAAACCCCAGACAATTTCAACATTGTCTGGGGTTTTATTGTGGCATTGGGATCAGTCGGGGGCTGAGGGTACCGAGCTCAGGGACCACCTGGCCTGCCGTCAAATTAACAAGGTCGCGGCTGACTAGTTCTGCCTGGGCTGCAGGCACCGCGACGCTCACGGTGACTTGTTCCCGATAGTCCGTGGCGGTGATGGTGAGGCTTTGTTCGCCCAGCCAGTGAGTCACGCGGTCGAGCTGGGCGTAAGGCATGCTGAGGGTCAGCGCACGCATCATTTGCCGCCGGCTGATGCCGGCCTGCTTGACTGCCGCGGTGACGCTGCCGGCGTACGCTCGAATCAGCCCACCGGCCCCCAGTTTGATGCCGCCGAAGTACCGGGTGGTCACGGCGACCACATCGTGAAGCCCCATTTCCTGAAGCGTGCGCAGCATTGGCACCCCTGCGGTACCGGCGGGCTCGCCAGCGTCGTTGGCCCGCTGGATGTGGTCATCGTCCCCCAGCAGGTAGACGGGGACGTGATGGTTGGCCTTAGGATGCGCCTTAGCCACGGCGGTGATGAAGGCCTGCGCGTCTTTTTCGCTTTTGATCGGCGCCACCGCACAGATGAAGCGAGATTTTTTGATCACCTGCTCCGCCTCCGCGGCGCGAGTCAACGTGTGATAATCGGCTGTCATGGCGTAATCTCCTTTTGAGGTGAAAGCAATGATTCCAAGTGGGATGCAACTGATTGATGAAGAAGTCGCAGACGCTGGCATCGCTGCGTCCAGTTTAGCACAGGCTGAGGTCGTCTTCGGCATTGTTGATGGGGTTTGCCAGCGCTGCGGTCAGCGCACGCACCACCAGCTGCCGGATGGGCGCACGTATTGCCGAGCATGCATCGGCCTTGGCCGGGTCACCAGCACGACGCGACTGTTTCGGTTCCCAAGCGGACCTGGTGAAGGCGGCACGTTGACCTGGGCAGGTTCGCTCACACCGGCCCAAAGCGCTGCCGCGCAGGCCGCAGTGGCGTCGGTTGCGGCAGGCCGCGATCATCTGTTGTGGGCGGTGACAGGGGCGGGCAAAACGGAGATGCTGTTTCCGCTCATTGCGCATGAGCTTGCCGAACATCACCGGGTGGCCGTCGCAACACCGCGGATCGATGTTGTGCTTGAGCTGGCTCCACGGCTTCAAGCCGCCTTTGCCGAGACCCCCGTCGCGGTGCAATACGGCGGCGCGCCTTGGCCAGTGGCACCTGCCCCTCTGGTGGTGGCGACCACCCACCAGCTGCTGCGGTATTATCAGCATTTTGACCTGGTGATCGTCGATGAGGTGGACGCGTTTCCGTATAGTCAAACGCCCATGCTGGCTGCCGCCGTGGCTCATGCCAACCGCGGCCCGACCGTGTACCTCAGTGCGACCCCGCCGCGGGCGTTAAAGCAGGCGGCACGCGCTGGCACCATCGGTGTCAGCTTTTTGGTGCGGCGCTTTCATGGCTTTCCGCTGCCAGTGCCGCACCTGCTTGTCGCCACGCTTAAAGGGGTGCCAAAACGGGCTCCCAACACCGTTTTGCGCTTGCTGGCACAACTCACAGGCCGTCAGTGCATGCTGTTTGTGCCGCGCATTGATTGGTTGTTGCCGCTTGCGCAAGCCTTGGGCCAAGCCGGGTACACGGTGCAGACGGTCCACGCCGAAGATCCGGAACGGGTAGTAAAAGTTCAACAGTTTCGCGATGGCGTGGTGGCGGTCCTGCTCACCACGACGATTTTGGAGCGAGGGGTGACGATTCCGCACTGCGCGGTGCTGGTGCTGGCCGCAGACGACCGGCAGTTCAGTGCCAGTGGGCTGATCCAGATGGCTGGGCGCGCAGGCCGCAGCCAGGCCAGCCCGGATGATCCGGTGTGGTTTGTGGGCCGGCACATCACGTTGAACATGCTGGCAGCGCGGCATGAAATCACGATGATGAACAGGCGCAGACCATGAACTGCCTATTGTGCCATCAGCCCCTGCGAGATGATCCGGGGCTCTCTGGCCTGCTTGATGCGCGGCCGCTGCGACCGGCTCAATTGTGCCGGCCCTGCTTTGCCCGCTTTGATCAGATCGATCAGCAGACTGTCTGTCCCGGTTGCGGTCGCGCCGATTCCCCCAGCCTTTGCCAGGACTGCCAGCGCTGGAAGGCACAGGGAGAGCAGCTGCTTAATCACCGGGCGTGGTTTCGTTACACCGCACCGATGAAGGCTTTTATTCAGCAGTACAAAGGCCTGGGTGATTACCATCTGCATGGCGCATTCGCTGATGTGCTCCAAGTAGTTGGCGAAAACCAGGCCCTGGTGCCGATTCCAAGCGAGCGAGGGCACTATGCAAGGCGCGGATTTGATCCAGTGCTGGGATTGTTTGGTCATCTGCCGCTGGCGCTGTGGCTGACCAAGGCCGACACCCCAGTCCCTCAGGCGCAGAAGACGCGGGCAGAGCGACTGCTCACCGGGCAAAGTTTTACCGCTCATTTACCCGCCAAGGTGCCGCCCCACATCGTGCCGCTTGACGATCTATACACCACCGGGCGGACCCTGTACCACGCCAAGGCGGCGCTGCGAGCGGCCGGTTTTGAAGGTGAGGTGATCAGTCGGTCGCTGATCAGATAAATATTTGTTTCACCGCTTTCAGTTCGATATAATAAAGACGAAGGGTGAAAGGGCTTTATCAGAGCCAATTTGCCTGTGTGCAACGAGTTTGCACGGATGAAAGGGGAGAAGTTTTATGCTCACATACAACGTTCGTGGCGAAAACATCGAAGTCACTGATGCCATTCGCAGTTATGTTGAGAAGCGGATCAGCAAGCTGAACAAGTTCTTCGAAAGTTCAGTCGAGGCCATCGCGCATGTCAACTTGAAGGTTTATCAGGATAAAACCGCCAAGGTCGAAGTGACCATCCCATTGTCTTACCTGACTCTGCGGGCCGAGGAAACCAGCCCTGATCTTTATGCCAGTGTCGATTTGGTCACTGATAAGCTGGAGCGTCAGGTCCGGAAATATAAGACCAAGATCAACCGCAAGTCGCGCGAAAAGGGCTTTGCGCCAATTGATGTGGCGCCTGAGGGCACACCTGCACCAACCAGTACCGATGACAACGAAGATGAATTGACGGTGGTCCGGACCAAGCGGGTGTCGTTGAAGCCGATGGATTCCCAAGAGGCCATTTTGCAGATGGACATGTTGGGGCATAACTTCTTCATTTTCGAGGATGCTGATACGAACGGGACCAGCATCGTGTACAAGCGCCGTGATGGCCGCTATGGCCTGATCGAAACTGACGAGTAAAACGCCTTCTTCAGCAACCGCAGATCGCCTGATCTGCGGTTTTTTTGCGCTAGGCGTGTAAAGACCTGAGAACAATGATAAAATGATTTAGATACTGTCAGCAGTATGCAAAGTTGGATGACAGGAGAGGATTACTGAATGCCAAACGTATTAAAGTCTTGGGTCGAAAGCGACAAGCGCGAAGTGAACCGTCTCGGTAAAATTGCCGATCAGGTGATGGCCTACGAGGACGAGTATGCTGCGCTGAGCGATGAGGACCTGAAAGCAAAAACGCCTGAACTGAAAGATCGGCTCATGAAGGGGGAAACCCTCGATGACATCTTGCCTGAGGCCTTTGCGACTGCCCGCGAAGGTGCTAAGCGCGTGCTCGGCCTGTTCCCGTTTCGGGTGCAGATCATCGGCGGCATCACGCTTCACGAAGGCAACATTGCCGAAATGAAAACTGGTGAAGGGAAAACCCTGACCGCGACCATGCCCGTCTACCTGAACGCGTTAGCTGGCAAAGGGGTCCATGTCGTCACCGTCAATGAATACCTGTCCGGTCGTGACGCGACCGAAATGGGCGAGCTCTACAATTGGCTGGGCCTGACCGTGGGGCTGAACACCCATGACCTCTCCTCCGAGGAGAAACAGGCGGCTTACAACGCGGATATCACCTATTCGACGAACAGTGAACTCGGGTTCGACTATTTGCGTGACAACATGGTTGTCTACAAGCAGCAGATGGTTCAGCGGCCACTCAACTACGCGATCGTCGATGAAGTGGACTCAATTCTGATCGATGAAGCCCGGACGCCGCTGATCATCTCCGGTGGGGCGGAAAAGTCGACTGGGCTGTACATTCGCGCCGACCGGTTCGTAAAGACCCTCAAGGAAGAGGACGACTACAAGATCGACTGGCCGACCAAGACCGTGGCGTTGACCGAAAACGGGATCCGCAAGGCGGAGAAGATTTTTGGCCTCAAGAACCTTTACGACACCGAAAACACCGCCCTGACGCACCATTTGGATCAGGCGCTGCGGGCCAACTACATCATGCTCAAAGATATCGACTACATGGTGCAGGAAGGCGAAGTGCTGATCGTTGACCAGTTCACTGGCCGCGCGATGGAAGGGCGGCGCTTCTCCGACGGCCTGCACCAAGCGATCGAAGCCAAGGAAGGCGTCGAGATCCAGGACGAAAATGCCACCATGGCCACGATTACCTATCAGAACTTCTTCCGGATGTACAATAAACTGGCCGGCATGACCGGGACGGCGAAGACGGAAGAGGAAGAATTCCGGGAAATCTACAACATGGAAGTCATTTCGATTCCGACCAACAAGCCGGTCATTCGCGTTGATTCTCCGGATATTTTGTACCCGACCCTAGATGCCAAGTTTAAGGCCGTGACGCGGGACATCAAAGCACGCCACGCCAAAGGGCAACCGATTCTGGTCGGCACGGTCGCAATCGAGTCTTCCGAACGGCTGTCCAAACTGCTGGACGAGGAAGGGATTCCCCACAGCGTGCTGAACGCGAAGAACCATGCCAAGGAAGCCGAAATCATCATGAACGCGGGCCAGCGCGGCGCGGTCACGATTGCGACGAACATGGCCGGGCGCGGGACCGATATCAAACTGGGTCCCGGGGTCACGGCGGTCGGCGGGCTTGCGGTCATCGGGACCGAGCGGCACGAAAGCCGCCGGATCGATAACCAGCTGCGTGGCCGTTCCGGGCGTCAAGGTGATCCTGGTGCCACCCAGTTTTACCTGTCGCTTGAGGACGACTTGATGAAGCGCTTCGGCTCAGAGCGAATCAAGCAGATGCTCGACCGCTTCAAGTTGGACGACGACGAGCAGGTGATTCGCAGCCGGATGATCTCGCGCTCCGTTGAATCGGCGCAAAAGCGCGTTGAAGGGAACAACTACGATACCCGTAAGAACACCCTTCAGTACGATGACGTGATGCGCGAACAGCGTGAGGTCATTTATAAGCAGCGCCAGCAGGTGATCAACGAAGAGGAGACACTGAAGCCAGTGCTGATGGCGATGATCGATCGTTGCATCACACGCATGGTCCAAGCTCACACCCAAGGTGAAAAGCAGGAGTGGGAACTCGACAAGATTTACGACTACGTGACGACTAACATGGTCACGGATGAGGACTTCAAGAAGAGTGCGCTCGCCAAGCGGTCAAGCGACGAGATCATCAGGACGCTTGAACAGCTGGCTGAAGATAATTACACCAGCAAGTTGAACCAGTTGGGCGATAAGGCTCAGATGCTGGAGTTTGAAAAAGTCGTGATCTTGCGCGTGGTCGACAGTCTGTGGACCGAGCACATCGATGCCTTGGATCAGCTTCGGCAAAGTGTTGGGCTGCGCGGCTACGGGCAGATGAACCCGTTGGTCGAGTACCAAGAAGAAGCGTACCGGATGTTTGAGGAAATGATCGCGAACATGGACGACGGGGTCACCCGGCTCTTCATGAAGGCGCAGATCCGACAAAATATTCGTCGCTGATTATGACGCCAGGGCAGCACTCCCGTTGCCTTGGCGTTTTTGGCGAAATCGGTTATTGAGAAAGGAACGACACGATGGAAATCGCAGAGATTCGCACCACCCTCGCAGACATGCGAGCCAAAATAAATCACTTTAGGGGGTCGCTTTGACCTCGATGCCTTGAACGAACGCATCGCTGAAAATGAAGGTCGCATGGCCGAGCCGGGCTTTTGGGACGATCAAGAAAACGCGCAAAAGCTGATCGACCAGAATAATCAACTTAAGGTCAAGCACGATAACTTCATTGCTTTGCAGAGCAAGCTTGACGACCTTGAAGTGGCGTTTGAACTGCTTCAAGAAGAGCCGGACAAGGAGCTGCAACAGGAGCTTGAACGCGATATGGCGGCCTTGCAGGACAAGCTCAGCACCTACGAAATGGCGCTGCTCCTCAACGGTAAGTACGATCACAACAACGCGATCATTGAAATTCACCCCGGCGCCGGCGGCACGGAAGCGCAGGACTGGGGGTCCATGTTGACGCGCATGTACGAGCGGTGGGCTGATCAGAACGGCTACGCAGTTGAAGTAGCCGATTATCAAGCCGGCGACGAAGCGGGTATTAAAAGTGTCACGCTGCTCATTAACGGGGAGAATGCGTACGGCATGTTGCGGTCGGAAAAAGGGGTGCACCGGCTGGTGCGCATCTCCCCGTTTGACGCGGCCGGCCGCCGTCACACGAGTTTTGCCTCGGTCGACGTCATGCCTGAGTTGGATGACACCATCGACGTGGACCTGCGGCCGGAAGACATCAAGATGGAGGTCTTCCGCTCCAGCGGGGCCGGTGGTCAGCACATTAACAAGACCTCCAGTGCGGTCCGACTGATTCACATTCCAACGGGCATTGTGACGTCCAGCCAGGCTCAGCGCAGTCAGTTCCAGAACAAGGCCACCGCGATGGCCATGCTGAAGGCCAAGCTTTATCAGCGTGAGCAGGAGAAAAAGGCAGAGCAGGCTGCGGCCATCAAGGGCCAGCAGATGGATGTGGCATTTGGGTCACAGATTCGCTCGTATGTCTTTCACCCTTACACCATGGTCAAGGATCACCGCACGAATTATTCGACCAGCAACGGCCAGGCCGTGATGGACGGCGCGCTCAATCCGTTCATTTACGCTTATCTGCAGTGGGAGCTCGCCAATGCCAACCCGGCGTAACGAAATGTAATCTGGCTGCAATCAGTCTGACGTATTGCTTTGCTATACTCAGCGATAGTGTTCAAATAAAGGAGCGAAGTCATGATTCAGATGAAAAACGTGATGAAGCAGTACGACAACGGCGTCATCGCGATCAAGGATTTGAGTTTGACCGTCGACCCGGGGGAATTTCTTTACGTGATTGGGCCCAGTGGTGCCGGTAAGTCGACTGTCATCAAGATGCTTTACCATGAATTGAAGCCGACTAGCGGCACCATTCAGGTCGGCAAGTACGACCTGGCTAAAATGGCGCCCAAGGAAGTGCCTTATTTTCGGCGTGGCATCGGCATTGTGTTTCAGGACTTTAAACTGCTGCCGCGGTTGACGGTGTACGAAAATGTCGCCTATGCCATGCAAGTGGTTGAGACCAAAGAGGCCGACATTAAGCCAAGGGTCCTGCATGTGCTGAAAATGGTCGGCCTGGAGCAAAAAATCCGGCGCTTCCCTAACGAGCTCTCCGGTGGGGAACAGCAGCGGGTGTCCATCGCCCGCGCGATTGTCAACGCGCCTGACGTGGTGATCGCCGATGAGCCAACCGGGAACCTGGATCCGGACACCTCGGAAGGCATCATGGATATTTTGGAAAAAATCAACTCGGAAGGCACCACTGTCATCATGGCGACTCACAACCGCGAGATCGTCAATGAACGGCCGCATCGCCTGCTGGAAATCGCCGGCGGCAGGCTGGTTCGCGACGAGCAAGGGGGCAGCTACAGCGATGAAAACTAATATTTTATTGCGTCACGTCAAGGACTCCCTCAAGAGTCTGAAACGCAACGGCTGGATGTCGGTGGCGGCAATTTCTGCCGTGACGGTCACGCTGCTGTTGGTCGGAATCTTCCTTGCCCTGCTGCTGAACGTTAACCGCGTTTCCACACAGGTCGAAAATGATGTGCGGGTTCGCGTATACATCCAAAAAGGCACCACCAAGAAGCAACAGGATCACTTGGAGCAGGAACTGAAGGGCTTAGCTAAGGTCAAGAAAGTCACCTACCGCTCTGCCGGTCAAGAACTCAATTCCATCGTTGGTAGTTACGGCTCACAGTGGGCGATGTTCCGCGGCGATCAGAATCCACTGAACAATATCTTCATGGTCGATACTGACTCTGCCAAAGATACGATCAATGTTGCCCGGCGCGCAGAGAAAATGAAGCATGTCTCGGAGGCCACATACGGCGGGAACACGGCCAAAAAGCTGTTCCGGACAGTTTCGACGATTCAGCGGTGGGGCGCGTTCTTCATGATACTGCTGCTGTTCGTGGCGGTGTTCCTGATTTCCAACACGATTCGCATCACGATTTTGTCGCGGCGTGACGAGATCAAGATCATGCGCTTAGTGGGTGCGACAAACGCGTACATTCGCTGGCCGTTCCTGCTTGAAGGGGCCTGGACTGGATTGTTTGGCTCCTTGCTGCCGATGCTGCTGGTCGACTTTGGCTACGGCCTGGTGGCGCAAAATGCCCACTTCACCGAGGCGGTTAACGGCTTTTCCCTGTACCCGAACATGCCATTTCTGCTTTGGCTGGACCTGGGGATGGCCCTGATTGGGATCATCATCGGGGCGCTCGGGTCGGTCGTTTCCATGCGTCGTTACCTGAAAGCCTGACTGATTGATTTGCTTGCAACCGTTTCGCCTAGAGGCGAGGCGGTTTTTTGCTGGCGTGGGCGTTTGGCGCAGTGAAAATACATGCTATACTTACGATGAATAGTGAGGAAGGTGCGTATGGGACAATTGCTGGTTACATTATTTTTAAGCCCGGTCACCCTGGTGGGACTGCTGGTCGCCTTGTTTTGGCGCAGCCACCGGTTTCGTCAGGAGCGAGCGGTGTTTGGCACCAGCATTGACCGTCTCTGGACGAATTGGTGGGCCGGCTTGCTTGGCGGTATTGCTGGCGGACTGGTCCTTAGCGTGGCCTTGGTTTTGCTCGGGGCAATGCTTCCGCACCCGGTGCTGCTGGCCTTGATTGTGCTTAACGTGGTCGCACTGCTGCTGGCCGGACTCGGTTTTGCGCCATGGTTCGTGGCGCTGGCCGGGCTGGTGATTCTGCTGCCGCCGTGGCTTGGCCCGCTTGCCAAGCCAGCCGGCTGGGCGGCCGGGTATGCCGCGCTGCTCGCTGGCCTCTGGCTGGTTAACGCGTTGCTTCTGCGCTTCATGAATCCGGCTGTGGATGTCCCAAAGCTGCGCCCAGGCAAGCGTGGTGCCCGCATTGCCACGTATAGTCGCCGGCAGTGGTACTGGCTCCCACTCGTGCTGCCGGTGGCCGGCGACTGGCTGCCCGCGTTTGGCTGGTGGCCGCAGCTGGGAATTGGCTCGGTGCACTTCGCGCTTGTGGGTTTGCCCTTGGTGATCGGCGCAGCGCTGACCACCAAAAAGCAGCTGCCCACGCACGCGACCGACGCCTGGTCCTGGCAATACCTAGGCGCCGGGCTGGTCGCGCTGGTTGTTGCCGCGCTTGTTTACTGGCGCCCAGCGGCCGGTCAGATGGCGGTGTTCACCTTAGCCGCGTTGGGCGTCATCTTGGGCCTGGCCAACTGGGCGGCGACTCGGCGTGGGACCGGTCTGATTTCACAAACCAGTGCCGGCGTGCGGCTCGTTGCCGTTCAGCCGGATACGCCAGCCAGCAAAATGGGCCTGGCCGCCGGCGATATTGTCCCGACCTGCAATCATCTGCCGGTTCACACCGAGGATGAATTGTATGCGGCCTTGCAAACGTCGCCCACCTACTGCCGGCTAAAGGTGATGCGTCTTGACGGGGCCATCAGGCTGACCGAAACGGCCATTTTTAACGGGGCGCCACACGAACTGGGAATGATCACATTTGCGGAGGAACAAGCATGAAGAGAATTCTTGTCGTCGATGATGAACCAGCAATTGTTACCCTGCTTCAGTACAACTTGGAAAAAGAGCACTACGATGTGACCACCGCAGAGGATGGGGATACCGCCCTGAGTCTCGCGCTTCAGCAGCATTTTGATTTCATCATTTTGGACTTGATGCTGCCAGGTTTAGACGGCCTTGAGGTGACCAAAAAGTTGCGGGCTGCTAACCTGGAGACGCCGATCATGATCTTGACGGCCAAGGACAGTGAAACGGATAAAATCGTGGGTCTGGAACTTGGGGCTGATGACTATGTCACAAAGCCATTTTCCCCACGCGAGATTATTGCCCGCATCAAGGCGATTGAGCGGCGTATCGACACCCCGCGGCAAAGCGGCCCGAAACCGCCGGCCCAGGCGCTGGTGGTCGGTCAGCTGATGATTGATCCCGAGAATTATCGCGCTAGCAAGGCCGGGGTGCGCCTGCAGCTCACTCCCAAAGAATTCGAGCTGCTGGTTTATTTTGCCAAGCGTGTGGGTAAGGTGCTGTCACGCGATGCGCTGCTGAACGGCGTGTGGGGGTTTGAGTACCCGGCCGCGACGCGGATGGTGGACATTCAGGTCAGCCACTTGCGGGATAAGATCGAACGCGATCCAAAGCATCCAGATTACATCAAGACGGTGCGCGGATTTGGTTATCAGATGGAGGCGCCTCATGAGTAAGCATGTTCGGCGCATTGCCTGGGTTAGCATACTCGCTATCGCAGGCTTTTTTGCCTTGTGGATGGCGATCAACCGTGTGTTGTACGCCCAGCAAGGCGCCCATCTCGCTTCGCTTTACCAAACGTTCAGCGATTATCAAGGAACCGTCGCAACTAAGCGACTGGCAGCGGATAACCACGTCACCTTTACCGTGCTCGACGGCAAGACCACAGGGACGCGTGCAAAGCTGTTGACGAAGCTGGTGGACCAGCAGCGAACAATCATGGGCCACACCACGACGATGAGTGTGGCTGGTCAGCCGGAACAAGTTTACGTGGGTCGCCGCAACAATCAGTTTGTCGGCGTTTGGCAGCGGCGCGCGACTTTGTTTGAGGCCGCCCCGACTGTCGCTTGGGGCATGATTGTGGTGACCATTTTCGGGCTGGCGGCATTGCTAATGCTGATGCAGCGCCGCCACCGGTACTGGGTCGGTCATCTAGATAAAATGACTGGCAACCTGGCCCGCATTGAGGCCGGCGGGGTGCCGGAGTCGATTATTTTGACCCCGGATTCACCGTTTCTGGCCATGGGCAAGCAAATCGAATCGCTGCACGCCGCCACGGAAGATCTGCGGTCGAAAGCGGAGATCCGGCAGGCCACGTTTGGCCGCCTCATTGATCACTTGCCGCTGGGCGTGATGCTGTTGGACGCAAACCGCCAGGTCCTGCTCGCTAACTCGGCCATGGCGGCGCTGGTTGGTCACCCGATACTGGAGGCCAAGCATGATTATTTTGACGATATCAAAACTTATCGCTTGGCCAGGATGATTGAACACACCTATCGCAATCAGAAGACGCACCACAAGGAACTGACCATGCTGAACACGCAAAAGTCGGTCGACGCCAGCGTGATCGCACTGAACCGGGGAACCAGTGACCTGCAGGTGCTGGTCATCTTGTATGATGTGACCTACTTGCGGCAGGTCGAGCAGATGCAGCTGGATTTTGTTGGCAATGTGTCGCATGAGCTGAAAACGCCAGTGACGGCGATCAGCGGGTTTGCCGAGACCTTGCTCGCGGGGGCTAAAGACGATCCGCAGACGCTGGATCAGTTTCTGCACATTATCTACGATGAAAGCTCACGGCTGACGCAGCTAATTACGGACATCTTAACGCTCTCGCGCCCGGATTCCGGCCAAGTCCAGGCCAAGCCGGTGAATGTGCAGGCGCTGGTCACAGACGCCCTGCAGAGCCTGAAGCAGCCGATCGCAGAAAAGCAGCTGACCATCAACGCCGATGTGCCGGACGATTTGGCCATCACCACGGTGCCGGCGAAATTTTCTCAAGTGGTCAGGAACCTGCTAAACAACGCTGTGTTTTATAATCGCAAGGACGGCGTCGTTACGGTGACAGCTAAAGCCGACGAGAAAAATCTGAAGCTCAGCGTGCAGGATACGGGGATCGGCATCGCAGAAAATGACCAGGAGCGGATATTTGAACGCTTCTACCGGGTCGACAAGGCCCGCAGTCGGCATAATGGCGGCACCGGCCTCGGCTTGGCCATCGTCCACGATATGGTACTTCAGCTCGGCGGGGACGTGACGCTGAATAGTCAGCTGGGCGTGGGCTCGACGTTCACGGTCACCCTCCCGTTGACTGATTTACCCAGCTTTTACAAAGGATGAGGCAACAATTTACATGTGATTGATACACTCGTCTTGTTATGTATTGACGCTGAAAACACTGCACTTGGCCGAAGACGGTCGTGGAGGGGTGAACATGAAGAAACGTCATCTTTTATTTCTCGCCTTAGCCGGGCTGCTCGCACTCGCTGGCTGTGGGACGAGCCAAAGCAGCGGTGAGTCCATTACCGCGGTCGGGTCCAGCGCGCTGCAGCCACTGGTTGAAGCAGCGGCTGAGCAATACCAAACCGATCACGTCGGTGTGTTCATCAACGTCCAAGGCGGCGGGACCGGGACCGGCCTGTCGCAGATTCAACAAGGGGCCGTTGAAATCGGAAACTCGGATCTGTTCGCCGAGGAGAAGGCCGGGATCAACGCCAAAAAACTAGTGGACCACAGAGTCGCGGTCGTGGGCATCACGCCGATTGCCAACAAAGCAGTCGGGGTCAAAAATCTGACCGTGGTCCAACTGCGCCGGTTGTTCACGGGTGAGATCACGAACTGGAAACAGGTCGGCGGCAAGGACTTGCCGGTGGTCGTCGTCAACCGGGCACAAGGCTCAGGGACGCGTGCGACGTTTGAACGGTGGGTGCTGGGCGACCGGCAGCCGATGCCGGCGCAGGAGCAGGACTCGACAGGGATGGTGCGCTCGATTGTGGCTAGCACGCCAGGGGCGGTGTCGTACGTCGCGTTTTCATACGTGGATAGTTCGGTGCGTGCGCTGGCACTGAGCGGGGTCAAGCCGACGGACCAGAACGTCACCACGAACGACTGGCCAATCTGGTCGTACGAGCATATGTACACCAAGGGCCAGCCGCACGGGTTGACCAAGCAGTTTTTGGCCTACATTCAAAGCGCCAAGATGCAGCAACGACTCGTTAGCAAAATGGGGTATATCCCGATCACCGCGATGAAGGTCACGCGGGATGCCAAGGGGAACGTGATCGATAAGCAGGGGGAAAAGTCCAATGGATCCAATTAAAGCCGCAATGCTCAAGCGCTCCCGCTCTGCTAAGCTCGAGCAGCGGGGGAAGCTGATCAGTCTGTTTTGCATCAGTTTGATTGTGATCGTGGTCGCCGCCATCTTCTTCTTTGTGGCGTCCAGAGGCCTAGCAACGTTCTTCGACAACAAGGTCAACTTGTGGTCATTTCTGAGCAAAAGTGTGTGGTCGCCAGCGGTCAATGACGCTCACGGCAACCCCCAGGTCGGGGCACTGCCCATGATTGTTGGCTCGTTTGGGGTGACTTTTCTGTCGGCGGTGGTCGCGACGCCGTTTGCGGTGGGTGCGGCGATTTTTATGACCGAGATTTCGCCTAAAATGGGTAAGAAGATTTTGCAGCCGGTAATCGAACTGCTGGTGGGTATTCCCAGTGTCGTTTACGGGTTCATCGGGCTGTCAGTCGTCGTGCCGGCGATTCGCCACGTTTTTGGCGGCACCGGCTTTGGGATCTTGGCCGGGACCTTTGTCCTGTTCGTCATGATTCTGCCAACGGTGACATCCATGACCGTGGACGCCTTGAACGCCGTGCCGCGGTACTACCGGGAGGCGAGCCTGGCGCTGGGCGGCACGCGCTGGCAAACCATCAGTCGTGTGGTGCTCCGCGCGGCCATGCCCGGCATCTTGACCGGGGTCGTGTTTGGGATGGCGCGGGCCTTTGGCGAGGCGCTGGCAGTGCAAATGGTGATCGGCAACGCCGCCCTGCTGCCGCACAACCTGATCAGCCCGGCGTCGACGTTGACGTCCGTTTTGACTTCAGGCATTGGGAATACTGTCATGGGATCGCTGGAAAATAACGCGCTGTGGTCCCTGGCGCTTCTGCTTCTGCTGATGTCCTTGGCCTTCAACCTCGTGATCCGCTGGATCGGTAAGAAAGGGGAGATGAAGCGATGAACGCGAAACAAAAAGACCGGCTGGCGACGGGTATTTTGTACACGATTGCCGTGCTCATCGTTTTGATCCTGGCGAGCCTGCTGGGGTATATTTTGGTTCAGGGCCTACCGCATGTTTCCTGGCATTTTCTTACCAGTCCGGCCAAGGCTTTCGAGGCTGGCGGCGGGATCGGCATCCAGCTGTTCAATTCGTTTTATCTGCTGCTGCTGGCCATGCTGATTTCAGTGCCCATTTCACTTGGGGCCGGGATTTACCTGGCGGAGTACGCCAAGGCTAACCGGTTGACAGACATCATCCGGACCGCAATCGAAATTCTGAGCTCGCTGCCATCGGTGGTCGTTGGCCTGTTCGGCTTTCTGGTCTTTGTGCTGCAATTTCATTTTGGCTTCTCGATTTTGTCCGGGGCGCTGGCGCTGACCATGTTTAACCTGCCGCTTTTGACGCGGAATATTGAAGATTCGCTGCGGCAGGTCGATTTTGCCCAGCGGGAGGCTGGTCTAGCGCTGGGGCTTTCGCGCTGGGAAACCGTGATTCACGTGGTCATCCCGGAAGCACTTCCCGGTATTATCACCGGGATGATTCTGGGCGCCGGCCGCGTCTTTGGCGAGGCTGCGGCGTTGATCTACACCGCCGGGCAAAGTGCCCCGGCGCTGGATTTTACCGACTGGAATCCTTTGAACATTGCCAGCCCGCTGAATATTTTCCGGCCGGCCGAAACCTTAGCCGTGCATATCTGGAAAATCAACTCCGAGGGCATTCAGCCTGATGCGGCGGCGGTATCCGCCGGCGCCAGTGCGGTGCTGATTCTCGCCGTGCTGCTGTTCAACGTCCTAGCCCGGTTCTTGGGCCAGCGACTCTACAAAAAAATGACCGCCGAATAATGGCGAGGAGGGTGCCGCATGCAAAATTATTCATTGACTGATACCTTCATCAAGCCGTTCGACGAGGGTCAGGAAATTGCGCTGGCCACGCATGATCTGAAGGTGTTTTACGGCGACCACGAGGCCATTCACGGCGTGTCGTTGCCGTTTGAGCGTTACAAGATCACTGCGCTGATTGGCGCGTCCGGCTCGGGCAAGTCGACGTTTTTGCGGTCGCTCAACCGGATGAACGACACCATCGAAGGTGCGCGGGTCACCGGCCAAATCATGTACCGGGACATTGACATCAACTCCAAGCAAGTGGACGTCTACGAGATGCGCAAGCACATCGGCATGGTGTTTCAGCGGCCCAACCCATTTGCCAAGTCGATTTATGACAACATCACTTTTGCGCCGAAACGCTTCGGCGAGCACAACAAAGAAAAACTCGATGAGCTGGTTGAGCAGAGTCTCAAAGACGCCGCTTTGTGGGACCAAGTCAAAGATGACCTGAACCAGAGTGGGCTGGCGCTTTCCGGCGGCCAGCAGCAGCGCTTATGCATTGCGCGCGCCATTGCCATGAAGCCGGATATCCTGCTTCTGGACGAACCGGCCAGCGCGCTGGATCCGATTTCCACATCGACGGTGGAGGACACCTTGCTTCAGCTGAAGGACCATTACACAATCATCATCGTCACCCACAACATGCAGCAGGCGGCCCGCATCAGTGACTACACAGCCTTTTTCTACTCCGGTACCGCGATTGAGTACGACGAAACCAGAAAAATCTTTACGCGGCCGAAAATTCAGGCGACCGATGATTATGTGTCCGGCCACTTCGGCTAGGAAGGGGGAGCTCATGAAAACCAAAGTGATCACCAGCAAAGACGTTCACCTCTTCTACGGCAATTTTGAAGCCCTGACCGGCATTGATCTAGACTTTAACGAACACGAAATCACCGCCATGATCGGTCCCAGCGGCTGCGGCAAGTCGACTTACCTGCGCATCCTCAACCGGATGAACGACTTGATCCCCGGCGTCAAAATCACCGGTGATATCCGGTTGGAAGACCAGGACATCTACGCGCCGGACACCGACGTGGTGGCCCTGCGCAAGCGGGTGGGGATGGTGTTCCAACAGCCCAACCCGTTTCCATTTTCGATTTATGACAACGTGGTGTACGGGCTGCGCCTGGCGGGCGTGAAGGACCGCACCACATTGGACGCGGCGGTCGAAACCAGTTTGAAACAGGCAGCGATCTGGGATGAGGTCAATGATAAGCTCCATGACAGTGCGCTTTCCCTGTCAGGTGGTCAGCAGCAGCGGGTCTGCATCGCGCGCGTACTGGCCGTGCAACCGGAAGTGATCCTGCTCGATGAGCCCACCTCGGCGCTTGACCCGATTTCGAGCACGCAAATTGAAAATATGCTGCTGGAACTGCGGGATCAGTATACAATCATCATTGTGACGCACAACATGCATCAGGCCTCGCGAATCTCAGACAAAACCGCCTTTTTTCTTCAAGGCCGGTTGGTGGAATTCGACGACACAAAGAAAATGTTCCTGACCCCAAAACAAAAAGAGACGGAAGATTACCTGAGCGGCCGGTTCGGCTAAGTTCGGGACCAAGGAGGAAAACGGCATGCGGCGACTATTTTCAGATGAGCTCAATGATTTGCACGCGCGCTTTTCGGAGATGGGCATGATGGTCAATGAGGCCATTTTTGATTCGGTGAAGGCGTTCGTCAATCACGATAAGACGCTGGCGCACTCTGTGATCGACAACGACTTCCACATCAACAAGCGAGAAGTCGACCTGGAAAAACGCAGCTTTGAAATGATCGCCTTGCAGCAGCCGGTGACGTCCGACCTGCGCATGATCGTCACGATCATGAAGGCAAGCTCGGACTTGGAGCGGATGGGCGACCATGCGGTGTCCATCGCCAAGTCTACGATCCGAGTGAAGGGTGAGACTCGAGTGCCCGAAATCGAACGCGTCATCGCCCAGATGGCCGCTGCGGTCAAGGAAATGGTCGAGCAGGTCCTTGATGCATACGTCAAAGAGGACGGCGATGCTGCCCGGCAGATTGCCGAAGAAGACCATGGCATCAATGACTTCTCCAGTCAGATCTACTACCTCTGCATCGATGAGATGACCCGGGATGCCGACACCATTGTGGGTTCGATGGATTACATGCTGGTGTCCTCTTACTTGGAACGCATCGGCGATTATGTGACCAATATCTGCGAGTGGATCTTGTACCTGAAGACCGGCAAGTTGCTGGAACTCAACTCAAACGCGAAAGAAGACGGCTTCTAAATAAAGACTAAAGGCGGGCGACCGCCTTTTTTTGGTCCCCCGCACCTTCTGCTCGAGACGGGGGGCAAAATCAACCTTAGGACCTATGCATTTTTCATGGGGACCGACCATACTATAACTACAAGCAGTAGTCAGAAACCCTGGAGGTAAATCTCATGAATGAACGTGAACGGATCCTAGATTTAGTTAAACAAGGTGTGATCACGAGCGAAGAAGCCTTGGTCCTGTTAGAGAACATGGCCAAGAAGCAAAGCGCGCCACAGGGCGAACAGGCGCAGCCAGCAGGGCAAGCGAGTGAAGCCCGCAAAGCACCTGCTGAAGACTCCGCGCTCACCAAACTGAATACTAAAATTGCCGAAATCAATGGCAATTTGGACGCAACAAGCAACCAGATCAAAAAAACGCAAGCAAAGGTGGCAGCGAATAAGGAACAGATCATCGTGCTCGACACAATGGAAGATCTGGACACGCTGACTCCCGAAAAGTATGAAGAGCGTGGCAGCTTGAAGCGCGAAAACGAGCAGCTGGGCGAAAAGCTGGTCCAGCTTGCCGACCAACAGGAACAGCTTCGCCAGCAGCTGGGCGAGTTGCACCGCCAAAAGCGCGTGTTGACCAAGCAGAGTTTGGCTGGCATTTTGCCCGATGACTGGCAGGATCAGACCAAGGATGCCCTGAATGACCTTGGCAAGACCGTCAGCGTGACCACCAATCAAATTGGGTCGATGGTCAAAAAGACGGTCAGTTCCGTTTTGGACAACGTGGACTGGAAAGACGTCAACATCAAGGTGCCAGGCCTAGCCACTGAGAAGTTCAGCCACACCTTCACCTACCCGAACAGTCAGGCGTCGATCATCGACGTCAAGCTTGCAAACGGTGATGTCACCTTAGTTGAAGGCGAGGGCGCGGATATCACGATCCAAGCGGACATTAAGCTGTACGGCAAGATGGCTGGCGAATCGCCGCTTCAGGCCTTTCTTGACCGAAGCCGGGTCGAAGTAACGGATGATCACCTGATTTTCCAAGTGCCCAACAAACGGATTCAGGCTGATTTGACCATCACGGTGCCGAAGCGCGACTACGATCACGTGTCCCTGCGTTTGCTCAACGGCAATCTGAAGGTCAACAATCTGGCCGGCAAAGACTTCTTTGCCAAGAGCACCAATGGTGACCTGACTTTCTCCGGTTTGACCGCAGTGATGCTGGAAACGGAAGGGGTCAACGGGAGCGTGAAGATCAACGGTCAAGTGCACGACCTGGTGATCGATGCGGTTAACGGCGACATCAAGTTCAAAGGCGATGCCAAGACGCTGGAGCTTAAAACTGTCAACGGGACGATTCGGACGACTTTGGTGAGTGACTTCAAGGCGCTGACGGCCAGTTCTGTTAATGGGGACGTGAAGCTTGCGGTGCCTGCCAGCGTCGCCGTTGCCGGCGAAGCGCGGACCCGTTTTGGCAGCATCAAGAGTCGCATGACCGGCGTGGCAGCCGACGGCAAAACCAAGGCGCTTTCGCTCGATCGGCCGGGAACCGGAGTCGGCACGCTGAAGGCAACGGTGTCGACGGGGACGATTCAGCTCAAAGATACCGATTTGACGAAGTAAAGGGGTGACAAAATGCCACTGTTATTCTTACCCATCATTTTGATCATCGTCGGTGTCGCATTGGTGCTCGTCATCGGTTTTAGCCTATTTGTCGGGATCGCACTGCTCCACATTTTAATTTGGCCCGTTTTGATTGGCCTTCTGATTTGGTGGCTGGTGCGCCGCCAGCCTGGCCGGGCGCCGCGGCCAGACCGGCATGATCACCGCGACTGGCAAACTTACCTCAAGCCGGGGGTCAAACCCGCCGAGCACGTGAAGGAAGAGTCACACCATCAGCGGGAATCCCATCATGATGACTGGAGTGATTTTTAATGGGGTTTATCCGCAAAGTGCTGCTGACCATGGCGGTGTTCATTGTTTACGCCGAACTGCTGCCTAATCAGCTGTATGTGGCCGACTGGCAGGCTGCGCTGGCAGGAGCAGTGATTCTGGGACTGCTGAACGGGCTGCTTAAGCCGGTACTGAAGCTGCTGACACTGCCGCTGACGATTCTGACTCTAGGCCTATCGCTACTGGTGCTGAACGCTTTGATGGTAGTCTTGATGACGCAGTTCGTGCCAGGCATTTCGTTTTTCAGCTTCGGCAGTCAAATGATCTTCGCCTTGATTGTCAGTGTCGTGAATGCGACTTTAGGCGAACCCAGAAGAGATCGCTAAGCGAGAGCCAGGCATGAGTGCCTGGCTTTTTCTGATGGCCGCACCACTGTTAAGTTTTGAGCAGTGATGATACACTGATAGCAATGAATGAAAGGCAGGGTGGATCTAATGGCAGACCAAGTCTCAGTCAAGCAGTTGGTCAAAGACATCAACTTACTCGTGTACAGCGGTGAGCCTTATCTGGCGGAACGTCAGGTGGTCGTGAGTGATATTTCCCGACCGGGGCTTGAACTGACGGGCTATTTCAACTACTATCCGCACGAGCGGATCCAGCTGTTTGGCCGCACGGAAAGCGCCTTTGCCCGCAACATGACGGCTGCTGAGCGGCTGGTGATCCTGAAACGCATGGCGTCCGAAGACACACCAGCGTTTTTGGTTTCACGCGGCATTGCGCCTTTGCCAGAGATGCTCGAGGCCGCGGATGCGGCACACGTGCCGGTGCTTGGGTCAAAGCTGCCCACCACCCGACTGTCCAGTCTGCTGACTGACTACCTGGAAAGCCGCCTGGCCGAACGGCAAAGTATGCACGGCGTGTTAGTCGACTTGTACGGACTGGGCGTCATGATTACTGGTGATTCCGGTGTCGGCAAGTCTGAGACCGCGCTGGAGTTGATTCAGCGGGGGCACCGGCTGATTGCTGATGACCGCGTCGACGTGTACCAAAAAGACGAGCAAACGATTGTCGGCGAGGCGCCAGCCATTTTGGCTCACCTGCTTGAAATTCGGGGGCTGGGCATCATCGATGTGATGAACCTGTTTGGCGCCGGGGCAGTGCGGTCCCACGCGAACATTGACCTGATCGTGCACCTGGAGAACTGGACCAAGGACAAGCAATTCGATCGGCTGGGCTCCGGTGAGCAGAGCCAGCAGATTTTTGACGTGAGCGTGCCGAAAATCACCATTCCGGTCAAAGTCGGGCGCAATCTGGCGTCGATCATTGAAGTTGCGGCGATGAACTTCCGCGCCAAGTCGATGGGGTACGACGCGACCAAGACTTTTGAGAACAACTTAAATCACCTGATCAAATCAAACGAACAGGCCGATCGGGCAGACGCCAAAGATTCGACCGATAGCGAGGGATAGTATGGTTGCAGCATTAAATCCAATTGCACTGAAGCTCGGCGGGCTGGAGATCCACTGGTACGGCGTGATCATCGCCTGCGGGGTATTGCTGGCCGTCTGGCTGGCGACACGTGAAGCAAACGCCCGCGGGATCGGGGAAGATCACATCATCAACCTCGTCCTGTGGGCGTTGCCATTTGCGCTGGTGGGCGCACGGCTTTACTACGTGGCCTTTGAGTGGTCCTACTACAGCGCGCACCCAAGCCAGATTATTGCCATCTGGAACGGCGGTATCGCGATTTACGGGGCACTGATTGCCAGCGTGATCGTGTTTCTGATTTACTGCCGGGTCAAGTGGCTGCCCGCGTGGCTGGTGCTCGACATTGCGGCGCCAACGGTCATGATCGCGCAAAGCATCGGCCGCTGGGGCAACTTCATGAATCAGGAAGCGTTCGGGGCTAAGACCACGCTTGCGTACTTGCGAGGTCTGCACCTGCCGGAATTTATCATTCAGCAGATGAACATCGCCGGTGCTTATCGGCAGCCCACTTTTCTGTACGAGTCGATGTGGAATTTGATCGGGTTTGTGCTGATCATGACGGTTCGCCACCACAAGGGGTGGTTCAAGCGAGGCGAAATTCTGCTGAGTTACGTCATGTGGTACAGCTTCGGGCGTTTTTTTGTCGAGGGTATGCGCACGGACAGCCTTTATTTGATGCCGGGTCTGCGGGTGTCGCAGCTGTTGTCGGTGGTGCTGTTTGTCAGCGCGCTGGCCTTGGTGCTTTGGCGGCGCCACAAGGATGTCCCTTGGTACATGGACGGTTTTTCGCTGAATAACTTATAGGAGTGATCTTGTGACTGATAAAATTGCGGTACTTGGCGCTGGCTCTTGGGGCACGGTGCTGGCCAATTTGCTGGTGGAAAATGGGTTGAATGTTGCCTTATGGACCCATGATCAAAAGCAGGTCCCGGAAATCAACGAGACCCATCATAATCAGCACTATCTGCCTGATTTCGTGCTGCACGAGGGCCTGCGGGCGACTAGTGACCTAGCAGAAGCGGTGGCCGGGGCGACCGTGATCCTGTTTGTGGTGCCGACTAACGCGATCCGCAGCGTCGCCGAGCAGGTCAAACCGCTGCTTCAAGGCCAGCCCATCGTTGCCCATGCGGCCAAGGGGCTGGAGCTGGGCACCAAGCTGCGGGTCTCCGAGGTGCTGGCAGCGGTGCTGCCAGTCGGGGCATACCGTGGGCCCGTGGTGATTTCAGGCCCTAGTCATGCAGAAGATGTGGCCACCAAGGACATCACCACGCTGACTGTCGCCTCATCGAATCTGGCCGCCGCCCAGGCCGTCCAGAAGCTGTTCATGAATGACTATTTCCGGCTGTACACCAATACAGACGTCCTTGGCGTTGAGCTGGGCGCGGCGCTGAAAAATGTCATCGCGATCGGCGCCGGGGCCTTGCACGGGCTGGGCTATGGCGACAATACAAAGGCGGCACTGATGACCCGCGGGCTGGCGGAGATTACTCGATTAGGCACGCACATGGGGGCCAATCCGATGACCTTCATCGGGCTGTCTGGGGTTGGCGATTTGATCGTGACCTGCACCAGCGTGCACAGTCGCAACTGGCGCGCCGGCAATGCGCTCGGGCAAGGGAAAAAGCTTTCAGACGTGCTCGCCAACATGGGCATGGTTGTCGAAGGTGTATCCACTGCGAAGGTGGTGCACGAGTTGGCCAAGGATCAAGACTGCGATATGCCGATTTCCGAAGGCATCTATCAAGTGCTGTACCAGGGTGCTCCAATCAAAACCGTGATTACAGATCTGATGGCGCGCGAAGGCAAACCGGAATTTGACTTTGGGCTGACTTTACAAACCACGCCAAAGCAGGTATAGTAACTAAAGACTTACAAAACGTAAGCAAAAATGCGGCGAAGGAGTGTTTGCCATGGCAAAACAATATGATGTGATCGTGATCGGTGCTGGCCCCGGCGGGATGACCGCGGCGCTGTATGCGTCGCGCGCGAACCTGTCGGTGCTCATGCTTGACCGGGGGATTTACGGCGGCCAAATGAATAACACCGCGGCTGTGGAGAACTATCCTGGTTTTAAGTCGATTCTGGGGCCAGAACTCGGCCAACAGATGTACGACGGGGCCACGCAGTTTGGTGCCGAGTATGCGTACGGGAATGTCACCGATTTGACCGATGACGGCAAAATCAAGACCGTGGTCACAGATGAAGGCGAGTACCAGGCCAAAGCGGTGATCATCGCCACCGGCGCTGAGCACCGTAAGCTCGGCGTGCCTGGTGAGGAAGCATACGGCGGCCGCGGCGTTTCATACTGCGCGGTTTGCGACGGGGCATTTTTCAAGGGCCAGGAGGTCGCCGTGATCGGTGGCGGCGATTCCGCGGTTGAAGAAGGGCTATACCTCGCAGGGCTGGCGTCTAAAGTGACGGTGATTCACCGCCGCGACCAGCTGCGCGCGCAGAAAATCATTCAGCAGCGGGCGTTTGCCAACCCCAAAATGCATTTTGTCTGGAACGCGCAAACTGAGGAAATCTTGGGCGATGACAATAAAGTCACTGGCGTACGTTATCACGACAAGGAAACTGGCGAAGATAAAGTGCTTCCAGCTTCCGGTGTGTTCATCTACGTCGGCATCAAACCGCTGACCGACAGTTTCAAGCACGTTGACGTGCTTGATGACGCGGGCTGGATCCCAACTAACGAACTTATGGAGACCCAGGTCCCTGGCATTTTTGCCATCGGCGACGTTCGGGCTAAGAACCTGCGCCAAATCGCAACGGCGGTCGGTGAAGGCGGCCAGGCCGGTCAAAGTGCTTTTAATTACATTCAAAGTTTGCAAGACGCACAATTACAGGCGGGCGCTGTGCCTTCCGCCGAGCAAAACTAGATTAAAGCTACACCGGTCGCCACTTTTGGCAGTCGGTGTTTTTTCTTGGACGGTGATGAGAGTTGCCGCGTCCTGATTGCATCAAAAACTGGCTGTGCAATAATAAATGAGGGAAAGCCGGGCCTGCGAAGTGTGTGAGGAGGCGTTTGCGCGCGCTTTATTCGTGGTTCGGGGTTACAATAGGCGTGTCAATCGCAGCCTGAATAAAAGACAGGAGCTGATCACATGGGATATAAGGAAAACTACCAGGCGTGGCTGAACGAGCCCACCCTGGATGCAGCGCTCAAAGCTGAGCTGCAAACAATGGATGAGACCACGCAGGAAGAGGCCTTCACGGCGCCGATGAGTTTTGGCACGGCGGGGATGCGCGGCATTATTGGGGCCGGGATCAACCGAATGAACATTTACACGGTGCGGCAGGCGACCGAGGGCCTGGCACGATTCATGGACACCTTGTCAACCGCGCAAAAGCAGCACGGCGTGGCCATTTCGTTCGACTCCCGCTACATGAGCCAGCAATTTGCCCTTGAGGCCGCGGCGGTCCTGGGCGAGCATGAGATTCCAAGCTTTGTGTTCGACAGCCTGCGCCCGACACCGGAGCTGTCTTTTGCGGTGCGTGAACTGAAGACTTACGCCGGCATCATGATCACGGCCAGCCACAACCCGAAACAGTACAACGGCTACAAGATTTATGGCCCGGATGGCGGTCAAATGCCGCCGGAAGAGTCCGACAAGATTACGGCGTACGTCCGGAGTGTCACGGACCTGTTCGGGGTCAAGGTGATGGATGTTCATCAACTGCGGGCGAAGGACCTGATGCACATCATCGGCGAAGGCGTGGACGAGGCCTATTACCGCGCCGTTGGCACCGTGACGATCAACGCGGACTTGGTCAAGACCGTCGGCAAGGACATGAGCCTGATTTACTCGCCGTTGAACGGCACCGGCCGAATCCCCGCTCAGATGGTGCTGCGCAACGCCGGGTTTGAAAACTTCGAACTCGTGTTGCCGCAGTCCACCGCTGACCCGGAGTTCCCAACCACGCCCTTCCCCAACCCAGAATTTCCGCAGACGTTTGACTTGGCCATTGAAATGGGCAAAAAGAGTCACGCGGATGTCCTGATTGCCACGGATCCGGATGCCGATCGCCTCGGCACCGCAGTGTGGACCGGCAGCAGCTATCAGCTGCTGACCGGCAATCAAATCGCCAGTTTACTGCTTCACTACATTCTGGAGGCACGCAAGCAGGCGGGCACTTTGCCGGCCAACGGCGCGGTAGTCAAGTCAATCGTGTCGACAGAGCTGGCAACAGCCATTGCGAAGGATTATGGCGTTGAGATGATCAACGTTGAAACTGGCTTTAAGTTTATCGGCGATCAAATCAAGCAGTACGAGGAAACCGGTAGTCATGAGTTTCTGTTCGGGTTTGAGGAGAGCTATGGCTACTTGATCAAGCCGTTTGTCCGCGATAAGGATGCGATTCAGTCGACCGTGCTGCTCGCGGAAGTTGCCGCGTATTACAAGTCGCAGGGCAAGACGCTGTGGGATGGCATTCAAGCCCTGTACGACCGCTACGGTCACTTTGCCGAAAAGACCGTGGGCTTGGACTTCCCAGGCCTTGAGGGCCCGAAGGAAATGGCTGCTTTGATGACCAAGTTCCGTGAGGAAAGCCCGGCCGAGTTTGCCGGTGTCAAGGTGATTTCGACCGAAGATTACAAGCTTCAGCAAACCACAGACGCCGCTGGTCAGGTGACCCCGATTGCCATGCCCGTATCCGACGTGCTGAAGTACATTTTGGCCGACGGCACGTGGATCGCGATCCGGCCTTCCGGGACTGAGCCTAAGGTCAAGTTCTACGTCGGCACAGTCGCCGATTCCAAAGACGTTGCCGACAAGAAGCTGGCTGCCTTTGAGGACGCCTTGACTGCTTTCAAGAATTCGTAATCATCATGAGGACCTCTTCGGGAGGCCCTTTTTGATTCGCGATGCTGAGCAGGCTTGAATCCTTTCGGTGGGCGTGGTAAGCTGTTCAAAATTTACGTCAGGGGGGCTGCATCATGGGCATGCATCAGTACATCCAGGGGTTAGGTAATTTAGAGACGCTGCGCCGCGCGCCGGGTTTCTTCAAGTACGCTGAGCACAGCGTGGCCGCGCACTCGTTCAAGGTGGCCGAGATCGCCCAGATGCTGGGCGACATCGAAGAGCACGCAGGCAACCAGGTCAACTGGCAGATGTTGTACGAAAAGGCCTTGAACCACGATTACACGGAGCGGTTCATCGGTGACATCAAGACCCCGGTCAAGTACGCCACGCCAGCCTTGCGCGCGATGCTGGCCGATGTTGAAGAATCGATGACTGAAAACTTTATTCAAAACGAGATTCCGGCCGAATACCAGGACATCTACCGCCGCCGACTGGGTGAGGGCAAAGATGAGACGCTGGAAGGGCAAATCCTCAGCATTTCTGACAAGGTGGATCTGCTTTACGAGTCCTTCGGTGAAATCGAAAAGGGCAACCCTGAGCGCGTGTTCGTCAATATTTACACGGAAAGCTTGAGCGTTATCATGAGCTTCGAAGCGCGGCCAAGCGTCCAGTATTTTCTCAAAGAGATCTTGCCGGATATGTTGAACGAGGAGTTTGCCGATCGCGACATGCTGAAGAAGTTGACCCGCTCGGTGATGGCAAAAAAGTAAAGAACGCGAGCACGAATATTTGTTCGCTATGGTATAATAAGTGTCAGTCAAAAGTTGGGATCTCGGTTCCGACTTTTTTGTTGCCAGGCCCATGATAATCGCCCACTGCGGCGGTCGGCCACTGGAGGTAATCAGATGATCACACGAATCGCGGATAAGAAATTTGATTTGGTCTCACCCTATGCACCGGCCGGAGACCAACCCGAAGCCATCGCCAAGCTGACCAAGGGCTTTAAAGACGGCAAAAAAGAGCAGATCCTGCTGGGAGCCACTGGGACCGGGAAGACTTTCACAATGAGCAATGTGATTGCCAACTTGAACAAGCCGACCCTGATTTTGTCGCACAACAAGACGCTGGCAGGCCAACTCTATGGCGAATTTAAGCAGTTCTTCCCGCACAACGCGGTGGAGTACTTTGTTTCCTACTACGACTATTATCAGCCGGAAGCCTATGTGCCAAGTTCTGACACGTACATCGAAAAAGACTCAGCGATCAACGATGAAATCGATAAGTTGCGCCACAGCGCGACGGCGGCCTTGCTTGAGCGCAATGATGTGATCGTCGTGGCTTCCGTGTCCTCCATCTTCGGGTTGGGGTCGCCAACGGAGTACCGCGACCACGTGCTGTCGATTCGCAAGGGCATGGAAATTGACCGCAATACACTACTGCGGCAGCTGGTCGACATTCAGTTTGAGCGTAATGATATCGATTTTCAGCGGGGGCGGTTCCGCGTCCGCGGCGACGTCGTTGAAATCTTCCCGGCTAGCCGGGACGACCACGCGATCCGCGTTGAGTTTTTCGGCGATGAAGTGGATCGCATCACCGAGGTCGATGCCTTGACTGGAGAAGTCGTGGGCGAACGCGAGCAGGTGTCCATTTTCCCGGCGACGCACTTCATGACCTCTGACGACGCCATGGAACGAGGAATCGAAAGTATTTCCAAGGAACTGACCCAGCGGCTGAAGGAGCTGCAGGATCAGGGCAAGCTGCTTGAGGCCCAGCGGCTGGAGCAACGGACCAATTATGATATTGAGATGCTGCGGGAGATGGGTTACACCAACGGCATTGAGAACTACTCGCGCCACATGGAAGGACGCAAGGCTGGCGAGCCGCCGTACACGCTGCTGGACTTTTTCCCGAAAGACTTCATGATCATGGTCGATGAAAGCCACGTCACCATGCCGCAGGTGCGCGCCATGTATAATGGTGACCGCGCCCGCAAACAGACGCTGATCGATTATGGATTCCGCCTGCCTAGCGCGCTGGACAACCGCCCGCTGAAGCTGAACGAGTTTGAGCAGCACGTCAACCAGATCCTGTACGTCAGCGCGACCCCTGGCCCTTACGAACTGGACCGCGTGCCGAAAGAAGACATCGCCGAGCAGATCATTCGGCCAACCGGGCTGCTCGATCCTGAAATCGAAGTACGGCCGATCATGGGCCAAATCGATGACTTGACGTCGGAAATCAATAAGCGCGTCGAGCACAACGAGCGCGTCTTTGTGACCACTTTGACCAAGAAAATGGCCGAGGATCTGACTGATTACCTGAAAGAAGAGGGCATCAAGGTCGCTTACCTGCACTCGGACATTAAAACCCTAGAACGGACCCAGATTATCCGCGACCTGCGGCTTGGCAAGTACGACGTGCTGGTCGGCATCAACCTGCTGCGCGAAGGGATCGATGTGCCTGAAGTGTCTTTGATCGCGATCTTGGATGCGGATAAGGAAGGCTTCTTGCGCGCGGAGCGATCGCTGATCCAGACCATTGGCCGCGCAAGTCGCAACGAGCACGGGAAGGTCATCATGTACGCGGATTCCGTGACGGATTCGATGAAGGGCGCGATCGATGAAACCAAGCGCCGGCGCACGATTCAGATGGCGTTTAATAAGAAGCACCACATCACCCCAACGACCATCGTCAAACCGATTCGGGACGCGATTTCTGCGGTGGACACCAGCGGCAACGCGGATCCGGACAAGGACCGCAGCTTTGCGGAAGTCGATTTGCACGACATGAGCAAGGCCGACCGCAAGCAGCTGATCGGCAACCTGCGGACCCAGATGGAAGCCGCAGCCAAGAAGCTCGACTTCGAGCAGGCGGCCACGCTGCGTGATACGATTTTGGAATTGGAAGCAGAAAAGTGAGGATTTATGGCGAACGATAAAATTGTGATCCACGGGGCAAGAGCCCATAACCTGAAGAACATTGACGTGACGATTCCCAAAAATAAACTGGTCGTCATGACGGGCCTGAGCGGCTCTGGTAAGTCCAGTTTGGCTTTTGACACGCTGTACGCTGAAGGCCAGCGGCGGTATGTGGAGAGCCTCTCGGCGTATGCCCGGCAGTTTTTGGGTCAAATGGACAAGCCGGATGTGGACTCCATTGATGGCCTCAGCCCGGCGATTTCGATTGATCAGAAGACCACTTCAAAAAACCCGCGGTCCACAGTTGGCACGGTGACGGAAATCAACGACTACTTGCGGCTGCTCTGGGCGCGCATCGGCACGCCAATCTGTCCTAATGACGGGACCGTGATCTCCAGCCAGAGCGTTGAGCAGATGGTTGACCGCGTGCAGAAGCTCCCAGACCAGAGTCGCATTCAGATTCTGTCACCAGTAGTCCGGCGCAAAAAGGGCTCACACAAGAAGGTCCTGGAAAAAATTGTGCGTGAAGGCTACGTGCGGATGCGCGTCGATGGTGAGATCATGGACGCTAACGCCGACGTAGAACTGGACAAAAACAAGAATCACGACATTGATATTGTGATCGACCGGATCGTGGTCAAGCACGGGGATGCTGATAATCGTTCGCGCCTGTTTGATTCGTTCGAGGCGGCGCTGCGGCTGTCTGAAGGGTATGCCAACGTGGATGTGATCGGCGGGGAGCCCTTGGTCTTCTCCGAGCATTTTGCTTGTCCCCTGTGCGGGTTCACCATTGGGGTGTTGGAGCCGCGGCTGTTTTCGTTCAACGCACCGTTTGGGGCGTGCCCCGAGTGTGACGGTTTAGGCGAAAAGCTGACCGTTGACGTTGACCTGGTCGTGCCGGATCAGACCAAGTCGATTCAGCAAGGCGCTATTGCGGCCTGGTATTCGGCTTCCTCCACGTACTATCCAGCCATGTTGGAGCAGGCATGCAAGGCGTTTAAGATCCCCATCGATAAGCCGTTCAACAAGCTGACCGACCGCCAGCGCGACATTGTGCTCAACGGCAGCCATGGCAAGCCGTTTCATTTTCATGCCGACTCGGACTTTGGCGGGGTGCGGGATGTGACAGCCCCATTTGAGGGCGTGCTGCCGAACATTGAGCGGCGCTACCACGCCAACAACTCGCCGTTTGGCTCCGACCAGATGCGCCAGTACATGACCGCGTTGGTCTGCCCTGTGTGCCACGGCAAGCGGCTGAACCGGCAAGCTTTGGCAGTCAAAGTCGCGGGCAAAGACATTGCCGACGCCTCGAACCTGTCAATTAAGCACGCGTTGCCATTTTTCCAAAGCATTCAACTGACCCCGACGCAGCAAGTGATTGCTCAGCCCATCGTGAAGGAGGTCAACGACCGGTTGACGTTCTTAGAGAACGTTGGCCTGGACTACCTGACGCTGTCGCGCTCCGCCGGCACACTGTCCGGCGGCGAGGCACAGCGCATCCGGCTGGCCACACAAATCGGCTCGAACCTGTCTGGCGTGCTTTACATTCTGGATGAGCCTTCAATTGGGCTGCATCAGCGCGACAACGCACGACTGATCAATTCGCTCAAGAAGATGCGCGATCTG
This sequence comes from Lacticaseibacillus sp. 53-4, assembly GCF_016861805.1. Classification (NCBI taxonomy): domain Bacteria; kingdom Bacillati; phylum Bacillota; class Bacilli; order Lactobacillales; family Lactobacillaceae; genus Lacticaseibacillus; species Lacticaseibacillus sp. 53-4. The sequence goes on along the minus strand of NZ_BOLT01000001.1, from coordinate 96,683 downwards.
GGCAACACCCTCATCGTGGTCGAACACGACGAGGACACCATGCTGGCGTCGGATTACCTGATCGACGTCGGGCCCGGAGCCGGGGATAACGGCGGCCACATCATGGCGGCCGGCACCCCGAAGCAGGTGATGCGCTCCAGCAAGTCGCTGACTGGTCAGTACCTGGCCGGGAAAAAGTTTATCCCTGTGCCCGAACACCGGCGGCCGGGCAACGGCAAGGTGATCCGAGTCGTTGGGGCCGCCGAGCACAACCTGAAACACATCAATGTCGACTTTCCCCTGGGCGAGTTCATTGGCGTCACTGGGGTATCCGGGTCCGGCAAGTCAACGCTGGTCAACTCGATTTTGAAGCGCGCCTTGGCTCAAAAGCTGTATCGCAATTCTGAAAAGCCAGGCAAGTACGATAAAGTGCTGGGCTGGCAGAATATTGAGAAGCTGGTCGACATCGATCAGAGCCCCATCGGCCGCACGCCGCGTTCCAACCCGGCGACTTACACTGGCGTTTTCAATGATATTCGCGCCTTGTTTGCACAAACCAATGAGGCGAAGCTGCGTGGGTACACCCAGGGCCGGTTCTCCTTCAACGTCAAGGGCGGCCGCTGCGAGCACTGCAAAGGCGACGGCATTATCAAGATCGAAATGAACTTCCTGCCGGACGTGTACGTGCCTTGCGAGGTCTGCCACGGGACGCGCTACAACTCTGAAACACTTGAAGTGACGTACAAGGGCAAGAGCATTGCCGACGTATTGAACATGACCGTGGACGAAGCGGTGAAGTTTTTTGCGGCAATTCCCAAGATCGCGCGCAAGCTGCAGACTATCGTCGATGTTGGTTTGGGGTATGTTCAGATGGGTCAAAGCGCCACGACGCTGTCTGGTGGCGAGGCGCAGCGCATGAAGCTGGCCTCTGAGCTGCAAAAGATCTCGACTGGGCGGAATTTCTACATTCTGGATGAGCCGACGACCGGGCTGCACACAGACGACATTCGCAAGCTCTTGGATGTCCTTCAGCGGCTGGTCGATGAAGGCAACACGGTCCTGGTGATCGAGCACAACCTCGACGTCATCAAGACCGCTGACTGGCTGATCGATCTTGGGCCGGAAGGTGGCGACGGCGGCGGTCAGGTGATTGCCACTGGCACGCCTGAGCAAGTGGCCAAGGTCAAAGCTTCATATACCGGGCAGTATCTCGGCCCGATCTTAGCGCGGGACAAAGCGCGTGCAGCCAAACAGGTGGTAAGCTAGCCGATTGCCTGACGCCGGGTTTTCCTTGTGCATTAAAAGCCGAGTCGGTATGATGAATGCAAGAGGTGGCAAATTATGTTTAGACAGACACACTTTGGTTTTGACTGGGGCGAGCTCTTCACTGGGATCGCTTTGATCCTGGCGGCAATCGTGGTCGTGAATCACCCAGGCGCGACGATGGCGACATTGACCTTCCTGTTCGCGCTGGTTGCCATCATTCGCGGCATCGCCACGCTGGCCAGCTTCTCTAAATTACGGGCACTGACTGGGGGCCTCGCATGGATCAGCTTGATTGCCGGAATTTTCGACGTACTGCTGGGGCTGGTCTTCCTGTTTGACCTTGAGTCGGGGGCCATCACGCTGGCATACCTGTTTGCCATATGGTTTTTGGTCGACAGCATCGCCAACTTGGTCAACGCCGGGCACATGCGCGATGCTGGGACCGGTTGGTTTATCCTGACCTTGGTGCTCGACCTGTTCGCGGTGCTGGTCAGCTTGCTGCTGATCATGCAGCCGGTGGTCGCGGCGGTCGGACTGATTGTCCTACTCGCCACTGCCTTTTTGATTCTTGGAATCAACGCGCTCCTCACCGCTTTTGCGCGGCGTCAGATTTGAGAATGCGGCCGTCCTGTGGGGCGGCTTTTTTGGCTCTACGTCAACTGGTGTTGAAGAATAAATCTTATCCACTTGGAAGTCCTCTCTTTTAGGGGACTTCCTTTGTTGTTTTATGCGGTAATTTGATAGATACGGTCGAAGAAATTACCTTGGTTCCTGAACCCAAAGCAGGAACGTTTCAATGATTTGATCAATCGGTTGACGCCCTCAATCCGGCCATTAGATCTAGGACTGGCTGTTGCGGCTAAGACTCCTGCTCGGTTCTTTCTCAACGTTTCCATTGCGATATCTAACGGTGTACCCGTGTTGCGATAAGTATCTAACAAATGCCAGAGTTTACGAGTATCTTGGTTCATCAAGGCGCTATGGAAGGTCAGATATGTTTCGTAAACGAACTTTAGCGATGGATACTCGTTGAGCGCAATGTCTAAGGCATTCTGCTCAGTCATGTACTCGTTGAGACCAAAGAAATAGCGAGTATGAATCGCATCCGGCTCAGCTTTGTGAAAGAGGCGCCATTGGGTTTTAAGCACCTTGTAGGTGCGCAGATGGTGATCTTCAATCTGTTTCAGTGTCGCAATCCGGGTTTGATCCAGCGCCCGTCCGAGCAACTGCACGATATGGAATCGATCAATAATTATCTGGGATTGAGGAAACACTTCGTGGATAAAGAGCTGATAGGCTGCATTCATGTCCATAGTGATTGTCTTTACCGCGTTCCGCTCTTTGAGGCTGTAATGTGAAATGAAGAAGTCCTTGATCGTCTTATTCAAGCGATCACCCAACAGTGAAACCAGCGAATGGCTATCGCCATCGATGCAGATAAAGGACATCATGTTTCCAGTCGAACGAAACTCATCAAAGCAAAGATGCTCTGGAAGTTTTTTTGCAGGGCAATATTTGACGTTAGTATTCAGGATGCGTTGAACGGACGAGGCAGAGATCCCAATGATAGCGGCAATCGTCTTCAGGGGTAGGTTCTTCATTGAAAGCTTTAACACGGAGTCCTGGATTTCTCTGGCAATCGAACGATTGAACTGGACCAAGGGGGTCTTCGCAATCGTTGAGTGATGACAGTTAGTGCACCACCAACGTTGCTTATTTAAATCCAGAATGGTTGGAATCTCAGTGGCCCCTTTGACATGAATGTGGGTCAGTTTGTGACCGTTAGGCCGCAAAGCTTCAAAATCACACAGTGGGCAGCGTTTCAACGTATAGGAAAGCGTCGCAAAGATTGTATGGTATTTGCGGCGTCGCGCGTCCGTTCCACGATATTCATCGCGAACGTTTGAGACATGGATATTTGCATCTGGTATTCCTAAAATCGACAGTGTAGGATTGAACTGGGACATCGACAAATCGCCTCGCTAGCTTTTGGTTTAGACGCTTAGAGCATAGCATGGGGGACCTTGTAGGTGCCCTTTTAATTTTGTCATTAAAAGAAGGGCCTACACTCTCGGCGTTGGATTTCTCCAACACTAGAAAGTGTAGACCCGCTTTTTTCGTGCCGTGAAAAGTTGGGAACGCCAGGGCTGTTGATGACACGCCCGGCATGTTACAATGGGCAAAGAAAGAAGGGATAGGATGGCAGACACGATGGATCTCGTGGTGATCACCGGCATGTCCGGCGCCGGCAAAACCGTCGCCATGCAATCATTTGAGGACTTGGGTTACTTCACCGTCGACAATATGCCCCCGGCGCTGTTGCCAAAGTTCTGGGAACTGATGAAGGAAAATGGCAAGATCACCAAGATTGCGCTGGTGGTGGACTTGCGCAGCCACGCCTTTTACGACCAGATCAATGATATGCTGGCCAACTTGGACAACACGTCGTTTGTCACCACCAAGATTCTGTTTCTGGACGCGACGGATGCCGAGCTGGTGTCCCGGTATAAGGAGACCCGCCGCAGTCATCCCTTAGCGCAGGAAGGCCGCCTGATGGACGGCATCAAAAAGGAGCGCAGCCTGCTGACCGAACTGCGCAACCGCGCCCAGGTGGTAATCGACACGACCAACCTTTCTCCGCGGCAGCTGCGCGAAAAGCTCTTCGTCATCTCCAAATCGGCCGATCACCCGACCTTCCACTTGGAAGTGATGTCCTTCGGTTTCAAGTACGGTTTGCCTATCGATGCCGATATCGTGATGGATGTGCGTTTCTTGCCCAATCCCTATTACGTGCAGAAGTTTCGCAACCGCGACGGCCGCGATCAGGAAGTCTACGATTACGTGATGGATAACCCAGCGGCGGAGACGTTTTACCAGCAGTTTTACACGATGCTGGCCAGCATTATGCCGCAGTACAAACAAGAGGGCAAAAGCAGTGTGACCATCGCGATCGGCTGTACTGGCGGTCAGCACCGCAGTGTGGCATTCACGGAGCGGGTCGGCAAGGCCTTTGCGGCGGCCGGGTATCCGGTCGACATTACGCATCGCGATGTCAATAAACGGAAAGCGACGGTGAACCGTTCATGATGCCAAATGAAACCAAAACGATTCGCGTCATCCGCGGCCGGCGGCCCAAGGTTGTCGTCATCGGCGGCGGGACGGGCCTGCCGGTCATCGTCAAAAGCCTGCGTGAACAAAATGCTGATGTCACGGCGGTCGTCACGGTGGCTGATGATGGCGGCTCAAGCGGTGTAATTCGCAACTACATCAACGTGGTGCCGCCGGGCGATATTCGCAATGTCCTGGTGGCGTTATCCGACATGCCGGGGCTGGAGAAACAGGTCTTCCAATACCGCTTTGACAGCGGTGATAGTTTCTTTGCTGGCCATGCGATTGGCAACCTGATCATCGCGGCGCTGTCGGAAATGGGCGGGGGTATTTTTCAGGCCGTGCAAACCCTGTCGTCCATCATGAAGGTTGATGGCCATGTCTATCCCGCCAGCAACCGGCCGCTGACGCTTCACGCCGAGTTCACCGATGGCACGACTCTCGCTGGTGAGGCTGAAATCACGGCCGCCGGCAAGCACATTAAGCGGGTTTGGGTCACCGATACCGATGACGCCCAAGAACCTGAGGCCATGCCACAGGTGATCGACGCGATTTTGGCGGCGGATGTCGTGGTGATGGGGCCAGGGAGTCTGTTCACCAGCGTGCTGCCTAACTTGATGATCAAGAACTTGGGCCAGGCGGTGCTCAAGACCCGCGCGGAAGTCATTTATGTCGTCAACATCATGACACAAAAGGGCGAGACCGAGCGTTTCACCGATGCCGACCACGTGCGGGTGTTGAACCGGCACCTGGGGGCCAACTTTGTTGACACGGTACTGGTCAACATTGCCCCGGTGCCCAAGAATGCGCTGGATGCCCAGAAGTACAACGAAATCTTGGTGCCAGTGCGCCCAGACTACCAAGGCCTGCGAGACTTAGGCTGCCGCGTCATCTCGGCTGATTTTCTGAAGCTGCGGGACCGTGGGGTGTTCCACGATGGGGACAAGGTGGCGTCCGAAATTTTGAACCTGGCCTTTCAGGTTGGCACGATGAAAAAAAGAAAGCGGTGAGTGAATGGCCAGTTTTGCTAGCACAGTTAAAAAAGAACTGACCCAACTGGAGGTTCACCCGGAGCACGCGAAGGCGGAACTGTCTGCACTGATTCGGATGAACGGGACGTTGGCAATTCAGGCGCACCAGTTCGTGCTCAACGTCCAAACGGAGAATCCCGCCATCGCGCGCCGAATCTACAGCTTGATCCGCCAAGTTTACCATCATGAAGCTAACCTGATTGTTCGGCGCAAGATGAAACTGAAGAAGAACAACCAGTATGTGGTCCGCCTGACCACAGGGGTGAACGCCGTTTTGGAAGATCTGGATATTCTGGACGGGCGCGACATGTCGATCCGCACTGCGGTGTCCCGAAAGGTGCTGGACGAGCCGCAGCGGGAACGCTCTTATCTTCGCGGCGCATTTCTCGCCGGGGGTTCAGTCAACAGTCCGGAGACGTCCCGGTACCATCTGGAAATTTATTCTCTGTACAAGGACCACAACGATGATGTGCTGAAGATGATGAATGATTTTGGGTTAAATGCCCGTACCGTTGAACGGCGCAGCGGTTGGATCGTGTACCTTAAAGAAGCCGAAAAGATTGCGGACTTTTTGCAGGTGATCGGTGCGACCACGGCCATGCTTAAGTTCGAGGATGTTCGGATTGTCCGCGACATGCGCAACTCCGTCAATCGTCTGGTTAACTGCGAAACCGCCAACTTGAATAAAACCATCGATGCAGCGCAAAGGCAGATTGAGAATATTAACGCCCTGAAAGACCGGGGCCTGCTGGAAGGTCTGCCGCCCAAACTGCGGGAAATCGCAGAGCTGCGGCTTGCACATCCTGATGTTTCGTTGAAGGAGCTAGGGGAAATGGTGCCCAGCGGCGTGATTTCGAAGTCCGGGATCAATCACCGGTTGCGGAAACTGAACCAGATTGCAGAAGGCAGTCAGCAGGCCGCTGAAAGTTGACACTTCCATTACTTAATTAAATCGTCTACAATAAGCTCGATAGAAAAGATGGATATGACGTCACTGGAGGCGAGCATATGACTAAACCGATCCGTTTGAATGAACAGCTGTGTTTTTCCATATACAAAGCGCAAAAACAATTTAACCACTTTTATTCGCAGGCGCTGGCCAAGTACAAGTTGACTTATCCGCAGTACATCACGCTGCTGTCGCTTTACGAGCACGGCACGATGTCGGTCAAGGAAGTCGGGCAGACGCTGAACCTGGACTCTGGGACCTTGACGCCGCTGATGAAGCGGATGGAAAAGGACGGCTGGATCTCACGCAAACGCTCTGCGCAAGATGAGCGCCGGGTGGATGTCAGTTTGACCCAGAAGGCCAAAGACATGCGCGATGAGATTTACGATCATGTGGGTTCATGCATGACCTATCTGGATTTTCCGGAAAAAGTGTATGAAGCGATCAAGAGCCAGGTTGACACGGTCGATCAGCATCTGACGGCCATCCCTGACGAGAAGCTGCAGTGAACGCGGGCCTGAATTTGGCTTGAGGGTTGCATTTTGGCCGGCGCTCCCGTAAAATAATTGAGTACTTGCGCGGTTAGTGTAATGGATCGCACGTGAGATTCCGGTTCTCGAAATCCGGGTTCGACTCCCGGGCTGCGCAGCATTCAAGGAAGACGCCACTAGTTGGCGCCTTTTTTAATGCCTGCAGCAGGTGGTTGAGGGCTCGCGAGGCGCGTGAGTATGCTAAACTATCCCTGACCCGAAAAGTTGGTCAAAGTCTTTGACCTTTTTTGACGTTAGTGCTAAGCTTGGCACTGTACTTAGAAGAGTGCTAATACTCGTTAGGAGGTTCCGCTATGTTAGTTCCGACAGTGATTGAACAAACCAGCCGCGGCGAGCGTTCTTATGATATTTACTCCCGCTTGCTTAAAGACCGGATCATCATGCTGTCCGGGGAAATCAATGACCAGGTTGCAAACTCCGTCATTGCGCAGCTTCTGTTCCTCGACGCACAAGACCCTGATAAAGATATTTACCTGTACATCAACAGTCCTGGTGGTGTGATCACCTCTGGCCTGGCGATGCTGGACACGATGAACTTGATTCACGCCGATGTACAAACGATCGCGATCGGCATGGCTGCATCGATGGCGTCGGTGCTGCTCGCCGGTGGGGCGAAGGGCAAGCGGTTTGCGCTGCCTAACTCTGAAATCTTGATTCACCAGCCGTCTGGCGGTGCCCAAGGCCAGCAGACCGAGATTGAGATCGCCGCTGAGGAGATTTTGAAATCGCGCAAGAAGCTGAATAAGATCCTGTCTGACGCCACTGGTCAGACGGAAGCCAAGATCAAGAAGGATACGGAGCGCGATAACTATATGACCGCTCAGGAAGCCAAGGATTACGGCTTAATCGATGATATTTTGACCTCGAAGGCCGACCAGAAGTAATCCTGAAATCGAGCACTCGCGCATAGATGCGGGTGCTTTTTTGATGAAAAATAGGTGAGAACTCATCCGAATGACCAGTTTTGAAAACCCCGTCCCCAAATTAGAGAACGGTTTCTTTCCGAAAATACGCGCAGGCTCAGCATAGATTCTTCCAAAATTGGAAGAGTTTTCGGCTTTTAGGCAAATCCCTTGCACCGTTTTCAGCAGGTGGCTATAATAGAAAGCGTTGGTAAGGGAGATCCGGTGTGTCTGGGGTCCCAAAATTTTTTGCTACTACTGGGTCACTATGTGGCACGGTAGGACGCCAAACGACCCACGAAAAGGACAATGAGCTATGCATTCTGAGTTCGCTTGGATCGAAGCAATCGCGCCTGATTTCATGGGCGTGATTACGCAACGCTATCAGATCTTGCAATTCATCAGCTGGATGTCGCCGGTCGGTAGACGGGCGCTTGCTGAGCAGATGAAGCTGAGCGAACGAGTTCTGCGCACGGAAACCGAGTTTCTGCGTAAGCAAGGCCTGATTGAAAGCTCAAAGTCTGGCATGGTCCTTACCAGCCAGGGTATCGAAGTTTTCCAAGGCTTGGAGCAGTTCATGAATCGGCTGCTGGGGTTCAAGGAAGACGAGAAGCATCTTGCCGAAAAGCTTGGCATTGAGCACTGCCTGATTGTTAGCGGTGACGCGGATCAAAGCAGCCGGGTCTTGGACGAGATGGGGAAGGAGTTAAACTCCACTCTCCAGCTGATCCTGCCCAGCGGCCAGTTGACCATTGCGGTCATGGGCGGCACAACAATGGCGCGCGTGGCCCAGCAGATGACGTATAAGCTGTCTGCAGGCCGCGAGTTAACCTTTGTGCCAGCACGCGGCGGCGTCGGCGAGGCGGTGGCAATTCAAGCCAATTCGGTTGCCGCCAGCATGGCAGAAGCAACGGATAGTAAGTACCGGGTGCTGTACATTCCTGAAAATGTCAGTGCGAAAACTTACCAGCCACTGCTCCAAGAACCGGCGGTCCGTGAGGTGCTCCAATTAATTGACAATGCCCAGGTTGTGATTCATAGTATAGGAGATGCATTGATCATGGCTAAGCGTCGATCGATGTCTCCTGAGGCCATTGCCGAGCTCACCGAACAGCATGCAGTTTCAGAAACTTTTGGCACGTTTTTCGATGCGAGCGGCAAGGTCATTTACAAGATCCCAAGAATTGGGTTACAGATTCCGGATCTTGATCATATCCCATATGTGTTTGCAGTTGCCGGCGGCCGCTCCAAGGCCAAGGCAATCGCAGCATATATGAAAAATGCGCCGAGTCGGACGTGGCTCATCACGGACGTCGGCGCCTCAAATGCGATTTTAACTGGGGAAACCCGTTAGAATAAAACTCTTATTTCCTAAAGGAGGAAATTTTAGCATGACTGTTAAAATTGGTATCAATGGTTTTGGCCGTATCGGTCGTTTGGCCTTCCGTCGCATCTTTGAATTAGGTGCCAAGAGCAACGATATTGAAGTTGTTGCCATCAACGATCTGACCAGCCCAGCGATGTTGGCTCACCTGCTGAAGTATGACTCAACTCACGGCACTTTCCCTGGTGAAGTCAGCGCTACCGACAACGGTATCGTTGTTAACGGCAAGGAATACCGTGTTTATGCTGAACCTCAGGCTCAGAACATTCCTTGGGTTAAGAACGACGGCGTTCAGTACGTTCTCGAATGCACAGGCTTCTACACCTCAGCCGAAAAGGCTCAGGCTCACTTGGATGCCGGCGCAGAACGTGTTCTGATTTCCGCACCTGCTGGCAAGATCAAGACCATCGTTTACAACGTAAACGATGACACCTTGGACGCTGACGACAAGATCGTTTCCGCCGGTTCTTGCACGACCAACTGCCTGGCACCAATGGCTTACTTCCTGAACAAGGAATTCGGCATCGAAGTTGGTACCATGACAACGGTTCACGCTTACACCTCCACTCAGATGCTGCTTGACGGCCCTGTTCGCGGTGGCAACCTGCGCGCTGCGCGTTCTGCTGCTGTTAACACCATCCCTCACTCAACTGGTGCGGCTAAGGCTATCGGTATCGTTATCCCAGAACTGAACGGCAAGCTTCAGGGCCACGCACAGCGTGTCTCCGTTGTTGACGGCTCCCTGACCGAATTGGTTTCCATCCTGAAGACCAAGAACGTGACGGCTGACCAGGTCAACGCTGCGATCAAGAAGCACACCGATGGCAACCCAAGCTTCGGCTACAACGCTGACGAGATCGTTTCGTCCGACGTTATCGGCACAACCTACGGCTCAATCTTCGACCCTACCCAGACCGAAGTTACGACCGCCGGTGACTACCAGCTGGTTAAGACGGTTGCTTGGTACGACAACGAATATGGCTTCACTTGCCAGATGATTCGTACCCTGCTGAAGTTCGCGACTCTCTAATTTAAAACCTTAGAGCATTAACGATTTCAACCGTTATGAAGGGGGCGGAGGGAGTATCTCCCTCCGCCTTCTTTTTATGACAACATGTGCAAAAGCACACGCATATCCCTGGCCTCGACGGGCTGGGCTTGCCGTACCAAACACGCTGTTTGGCAGGGCAAACCTAGTCCGCTTGGGACCAGGTGGGTGTGCGCTCAGCATTCCAACATTTTAGGAGGGTTTTATTCAATGGCTAAATTGATCGTTTCTGATCTAGACGTGAAGGACAAAAAAGTCCTGATCCGCGTTGATTTCAACGTGCCGATCAAAGACGGTGTCATCGGTGATGACAACCGTATCGTGGCTGCTTTGCCGACGATCCAGTACGTGATCGATAACGGCGGCAAGGCAATTCTGCTGTCCCACTTGGGCCGGGTTAAGACCGAAGAGGATAAGGCTAAGTTGAGCCTGCGTCCAGTTGCAGAGCGTCTTTCTGAACTGCTGAAGAAGCCGGTCACCTTCGTTCCTGCTACTCGCGGCAAGGAGCTTGAAGATGCGATTGCCAAGATGAACGACGGCGACGTTCTCGTGATGGAGAACACGCGCTTCGAAGACCTTGACGGTAAGAAAGAATCCGGCAACGATCCAGAACTTGGCAAGTACTGGGCATCGCTGGGTGACCTGTTCGTCAATGACGCGTTCGGGACCGCTCACCGTTCCCACGCCTCCAACGTCGGCATTGCGTCCAATATGCCTCAGGCTGCTGCCGGCTTCTTGATGGAAAAGGAAATCAAGTTCTTGGGCGACGCTGTTCAAAACCCAAAGCGCCCATTTGTTGCCATCTTGGGTGGCGCGAAGGTCTCTGACAAGATCGGTGTGATCCGCAACCTGGTACCGAAGGCTGACAAGATCATTGTTGGCGGCGGGATGACTTATACCTTCTACGCTGCTAAGGGCCTGTCAATCGGTAAGTCACTGGTTGAAAAGGATAAAATCGACCTGGCCAAGCAGATCATGGACGAAGCTGGCGACAAGCTTTTGCTGCCAGTTGACAACGTGGTGGCTACGGAGTTCTCGAACGACGCCCCTCACAAAGTTGTTGAAGGTGCGATTCCTGATGGCTACATGGCCTTGGATATCGGGCCAAAGTCCGTTCAGGACATCAAGGATGCCCTGAAGGGTGCCAAGACGGTCGTTTGGAACGGCCCAATGGGTGTATTCGAAATGCCTAATTACGCCAAGGGTACCCTGGAAGTTGGGACTGCGCTTGGTGATTTGAAGGATGCAACCACGATTATCGGTGGCGGCGATTCGACCGCTGCGGCTAAGCAGCTTGGTATCGCACCAAAGATCACCCACATTTCCACTGGCGGTGGCGCAAGCCTTGAATACCTGGAAGGTAAGACTCTGCCAGGCATCGCGGCAATTTCCGACAAGTAAGTTTCAATTCTGAAAGGAAGTTAATTATGCGCACACCTATCATGGCCGGGAACTGGAAAATGAACAAGAACCCGGAAGAAACACAAGCATTTCTGAACGGCGTTAAAGGTAAATTACCAGAATCCAGCAAGGTTCAGACCGTGATTGCCGCACCGGCAATTGATCTGAGCACCCTGGTTGCTGGCGCCAAAGGCACTCCGCTTCAGACCGCGGCAGAAAACTGCTACTTCGAAGACGCAGGTGCCTTCACCGGCGAAACCAGCCCGAAAGCCCTGAAAGAGATGGGCCTGGACTATGTCGTGATTGGCCACAGCGAACGCCGCGGCTACTTCCACGAAACTGACCAGGACATCAACAAGAAGGCCAAGGCCATCTTGAAAAACGGCCTGCTGCCGATCATCTGCTGCGGTGAAAGTCTTGAACAGCGTGAAGCTGGTCAGACCAACGACTGGGTCGCTTCACAGGTTGAAGCAGCTTTGGCCGGCATCTCCGCTTCAGAGGTTAAAAACAGCGTGATCGCCTACGAGCCAATCTGGGCCATCGGCACTGGCAAGACCGCCTCTGCTGACCAGGCGCAAGAAGTCGTTGCGCACATCCGCTCAATCGTTGCCAAGCTGTATGATGCGGCAACGGCAGACGCTGTTCGCATTCTTTACGGTGGTTCGGTCAAGCCAGCCAACGTCAAGGAATTGATGGCTAAGCCTGACATCGATGGCGGCCTGGTTGGCGGCGCATCGATGGATCCGGATAGTTTCGTGGCCTTGGCCAACTACCAAGACTAATCCCACAGCTTTTCTGTGGTAAACTAATTACGATAAAACCTGCCTGTATCAGGCACAAAAAGGAGAAAACATATGTCTATTATTACAGATGTTTTGGCTCGCGAAGTCCTCGACTCTCGTGGCAACCCGACTGTTGAAGTTGAACTTTATACGGAAGACGGCGGTTTCGGCCGCGCGCTTGTTCCGTCAGGCGCTTCCACCGGTGAACACGAAGCCGTTGAACTGCGCGACGGCGACAAGTCCCGTTTTGGCGGCAAAGGCGTTTTGAAGGCTGTTGCCAACGTGAACGACGTGATTTCCAAGGCCGTTATCGGTTTGGATGCCACTGAGCAGCGCCTGATCGACCAGACCATGATCGACCTCGACGGCACCCCGAATAAGGGCAAGCTTGGCGCCAACGCCATTCTCGGTGTTTCCCTGGCTGCCGCCCGCGCTGCTGCCTCTGAAGTTGGTCTGCCGCTGTACCAGTACCTTGGCGGCCCTAACGCACACGTGATGCCAACACCGATGATGAACGTCCTCAATGGTGGCGCGCACTCGACCAACACCGTTGACTTCCAGGAATTCATGATCATGCCTGTTGGTGCCAAGTCCATGCGCGAAGCGATCCGCATGGGTTCTGAAACCTTCCACGCCCTGCAAGCAGAGCTGAAGGCGAAGGGCGACATCACTTCCGTCGGCGACGAAGGTGGCTTTGCGCCTAACCTGAAGGACAACGAGGAAGCCTTTGAGCTGCTCGTTGAAGCTATCCAGAAGGCCGGCTACAAGCCGGGCGAAGACGTTGCCATCGCCTTTGACGTTGCTTCGTCTGAGTTCTACGACCCAGAGACTAAGAAGTACACCCTGAAGTGGTCTGATCCTGATACCTCCTACACGACCGACGAATTCATCGATCTGCTGGCGAAGTACATCGACAAGTACCCGATCGTTTCAGTCGAAGATCCAATCGACGAAAACGACTGGGAAGGCTGGCAGAAGTTCACTGCCAAGCTTGGCGACAAGGTTCAAATCGTCGGCGACGATCTGTTCGTTACCAACACCGATTACCTGAAGAAGGGGATCGACATGGGCGTTGCCAACTCCATCCTGATCAAGCTCAACCAGATCGGGACGCTGACCGAAACATTCGAAGCGATCGAAATGGCTAAGGAAGCCGGCTACACCGCCGTTGTTTCCCACCGTTCCGGTGAAACCGAAGATACGACCATTGCTGACTTGGTTGTTGCAACCAACGCCGGCGAGATCAAGACTGGCTCGATGAGCCGGACCGATCGCATCGCGAAGTACAACCAGCTGATGCGGATCGAAGACGAACTCGGCAAGTCTGCTGCGTACAAGGGCCGCAAGTCCTTCTACAACGTTAAGGCGATCGACTAGTCTTTCATTTCGGCGGGTCTAGCCCGGCGGACATTGAGCATCCTGCAGTTTGCAGGGTGCTTTTTTGCTGTCCTGACAACAAAATTCACACTTTCTTCACAATTCACTCGCACACTATTATGTGACTGTTTTTATTTGCAGCTAAATTCAAAGGGAGTGACGACATGAACGAAACCCAAAGAGAAAAGAGCCCGTGGCGGCAGAATTTGAACGTGCTGTGGGTGTGCACGTTTATTGCCGGCATTGCCTTTTCCGAGATCACGCCGTTCATGTCGCTGTATGTCGGTGAATTGGGCAATTTCACCAAGGCGCAGGTTTCCCTGTATTCCGGCTTAGTCTTTGCGGCCACTTTTTTTGTGACCGCCATTGTTTCGCCGCTTTGGGGTGCGCTTGCCGATCGCAAAGGCCGTAAGATCATGCTGATCCGGGCGGCGGTCGGGATGGCCGTCGCAATGTTTCTGATGGGTCTGGTGACCAATGTCTGGCAGCTGATTGGGCTGCGAGCGCTGCAGGGCCTGTTTTCCGGGTTCATTTCTAACGCGCAGGCGCTGATTGCCTCGCAGACGCCGCGCAGTCACGCCGGCAAGGCGCTCGGGACGCTGGTGACTGGCTCCACCTCGGGCATGCTCATGGGGCCCGTGATTGGCGGGTTGCTGGCGCAATTCATGTCGATCCGCGTGACTTTCTTCATCACCGCCGGGCTGCTGTTGCTGGCTGGGATTGCTTCAGGGCTATTCGTCAAAGAATATTTCGTGCCGGCCCCGCACCGTAAAGGTGAAAAGGGCGGCCTCTCAGGGCTTTTGAGCCAATTTGCCAACCCCAAGCTGATTATCATCTTGCTTGTCTCGACCATGATCGTGCAGCTGGGTAACGCGTCCATCTCGCCAATCATCAGCCTGTACATCAAAGAGCTGATGCATAACGTTGGGCCGGTGGCGCTGGTGGCCGGCATCATCGCTGCTTTGCCAGGGCTGTCGAACATTCTCGCGGCCCCGCGGCTTGGCGATTACGGCGACAAGCACGGCTCCGGGAAAGTCCTGATTGCCGGCTACCTGTTCGCGGTAGTCATGTACTTTCCGCAGGGCTTTGTCACCAGCGTCGTCTTGCTCGGGGTTTTGCGCTTTGCCATTGGGATTTCCGATGGCGCCTTGTTCCCCACGATTCAAACGCTGCTGACCAAAAACTCGCCGGCGTCGGCGACGTCTGCAATTTTCTCGTGGAACCAGTCGTTCCAGGCGCTGGGTAACATGTTCGGCGGACTGCTTGGCGGCTTGCTTGGCGGCATTTTCAATTACAATGTGGTGTTCATCTCCACGGCGGCGCTGCTGCTGCTCAACTTCGTCATCTTGTGGGTTACTGAGCCGACGCTGCGGCGCGGCTAGGTCCGTGTTTTCTGCGGACCTTTTTTCTGTTGTATAATGGGACCAGTTTCTTTGGAGGTGTGATATGCATAAGGCTTCAAAAACCGTTGACGCCACACGGCTGCGCTTCGTTCTGTTTGGGCTGCTGGTTGGGCTGCTCACAGGCGGCGTCGTCGCGGCATTTCGGTTTTCAATTGAGCGAATTTTGGGGTTCATGCAGTCGCTTTACCGCACTGCCACGCCTGGCATTGTGATGCTAATTATCATCGGCAGTATTGTCGCCGGCTTACTCGTCGCCTGGCTGCTCAAAAGCGAGCCCAATATCTCAGGCTCCGGGATTCCGCAGGTTGAAGGCCAGCTGCAAGGCGAGCTCGAGTTTCACTGGTGGTCGATCCTGTGGAAAAAATTTGTTGCCGGCATTATCAGCATTGGGCCGGGGCTGTTTCTCGGCCGTGAAGGCCCGTCCATTCAGTTAGGCGCCGCCGTGGGCCAAGGCGTGGCGCAAGGGTTCAAGAAAAATGGCGCGGATCGCCGCATCATGATCGCGGCTGGCGCGGCCGGCGGTCTGGCGGCGGCGTTCAATGCGCCGATCGCTGGCACGATGTTTGTGCTTGAAGAGGTTTACCACAATTTCAGCCCGCTGGTGTGGATCACCAGCCTGGCCAGCGCGGTGGGGGCCAACTTCATTTCCCTGAACGTTTTCGGCGAAGTACCGGTCCTGCATCTGGTTTACAACCGACCGCTGCCGGTTTCCTTGTACTGGCACTTATTACTGCTTGGCGCGCTGCTTGGGGTGCTGGGGTTTGCCTATCAGAAGACGCTGCTGGCAATGCCTAAACTTTATTCGTTTACGCATATTCCTCGCGCGCTGCAGGGGCTTGTGCCCTTTCTCCTGGTGATTCCGATCGGGCTGCTGGACCCGGCTGTTTTAGGCGGCGGCAACGGCTTGATTACCGGGTTTAACCGCAGCATTCCGGCGTTTGGTGTGCTGCTGGTCATCTTTGCACTGCGCTACGTTTTTTCCATGGTCTCTTATGGGTCGGGGCTGCCTGGTGGGATATTTCTGCCCATCTTGTCGCTGGGGGCGGTGATTGGCGCCGCCTATGCGGTCCTGATGGGGGACATTGGTTGGCTGCCGCGGGCCTATGAGATGAATCTGATTATCTTCGCGATGGCCGGGTACTTTGCCGGTATCGGGAAGGCGCCATTCACCGCGATCCTGCTGATCACTGAAATGGTGGGTAACCTCACTAACTTGATGGCCATGGCGGTGTTGTCGCTGGTCGCCTATGTCGTGGTCGATCTGCTGGGCGGCGCGCCGATTTATGAGTCGCTGCTGCGGCGAATGACCACGAAAAATCGGCTTCAGGCGATTCACCGCATGGACCGCCTGGAGCTGCCGGTGTATGCCGGCAGCGTGCTGGACGGCATGGCGGTGCGCGATTTCAAGTGGCCAAAGGAAACCTTGCTGATGGCAATTCGGCGCGGTGAAGACAGCCTGCTACCGCATGGTGATACGGTCATTCACGGCGGCGACACGCTGGTGATTTTGACCGACGCCAGCCGGCGAGCGGCGGTGCGCAAACGGCTGCACGAGCTGGCCGAACAAATGAGTGAGCAGGAGCCCGAATGAGGCGCGCTTAGTTGGGCCCTGCGGGCGAAACTTGGCTGGTCTTGACGGCTGCTTTGTGATAATCTACTACTAGTGACCATTTGCAAGGGAGGGAAAAACTTGCAGAGTCTTTTTACTAATTTACTCATCATCGATTCGATCCTGATCGTGATCGCGACCCTGATGCAGCCGAGCAAGCAGCAAGATGCCTTGAGCGCGCTGTCTGGCGGCGCCACCGACTTGTTCGGCAAGCAAAAATCACGGGGCTTTGAAGCGTTTATGGAAAAGGTGACCGTTGTACTGGGCGTCCTTTTCTTCGCCTTCTCGCTCGTCTTAGTGTATCTGGCATCCCACTAACGAAGGTCTCCTGGTGAACAGGGGCCTTTTTTTGGAGGCAGGCATAGGCGCATCTGCTCAAGTGGGGAAACCTTCTGCGGGTTGGTCAGCTAGCCGGCGCTCGGTGTAATTATATTTTTTAGAGATCGAAAGCTTTTTTATCAAAAGAAAACGAGGGACATCTATGACCACAGTCGGCCACTTAAGAAATGAATTATTGGCGACGTTTCGGCGCAATCCGCAGATCGGTTTTTCCACTGCGTCGCTGAATCGCGCACTCAAATTGACGTCAGCCGAGGACTTCAAAGTGATGGTGCAGGCGCTCACGGGAATGGAAAATGATGATTTGATTCATCAAGACGACAATCAGCGCTACATGCTCGGCGGCAAGCCGCAGAGCATGCAAGGCGTGTTCCACGGCAACGAAAAAGGCTTCGGCTTTGTTGCCATCGAGGATCAGGACAACGATATGTTCATTGCCCCGCCGAACACGAAATTTGCCATGGACGGGGATACTGTTGAAGTCACAGTCGTCCACCAGGCCCGGCCTGGCGACACGCGCGGTCCCGAAGGCGCGATCACCAAGGTGGTTGAGCGTAAAAACACCCGGTTAGTGGGCGAGTATGCGCCATTGTCCGATGCCGAGCACAGCCGCACGGGCTTTATTGGCACGGTCACGAGTCACGAAAAGAAACTGGCGCGCTATCCCATTTTCATCAAGGATAATGGTACCGTGCCGGAACGCGGCGACATGATCATGGCCGAAATCACTGAATTTCCGAACGCCGACCGGCCGAACAGCATGGTGGGGCTGATTGTCCAGAACCTGGGCAACAAGAATGCGCCTGGGGTCGACATCATGTCGCTGGTGCTGGCCAACGATATATACGTGGACTACCCAGACGATGCGATGGCGCAGGCCAACGCCATCCCAGATCACGTCACGGCTGAGGACCGGTTGGGCCGGCGTGACATCACCGATCAGCCGGTGGTCACCATCGACGGGGATGACTCCAAGGACTTCGACGACGCGGTGGTGGCATGGAAGCTGCCCAACGGCAACTACCATTTGGGTGTCCACATTGCGGATGTCTCCTACTACGTGACTGAAGGCTCGCCGCTGGACAAAGAAACCTACAAGCGCGGTACCTCGACCTACCTGGTCGACCGGGTCATTCCGATGCTGCCATTCCGGCTCAGTAACGGGATCTGCTCGCTGAACCCCAACGAAGACCGGTTGGCCATGTCCTGCGACATGGAAATCGATGGCGAGGGCCGCGTGGTCAGCCACGAAATTTACCAGAGTGTCATTCGCTCCCACGGCCGCCTGACCTACAATAAAGTCAACCAAGTGCTCGATGGTGATCCCGATGCGACTGCCGAATACGGCGACTTGGTCCCAATGCTCAAGCTGATGGCGAATCTGCATAAGATTCTCTACAAGATGCGCCATGGTCGCGGCGCCATTGACTTTGAGGAAAATGAAGCCCAGATCATCGTGGATGACCAGGGCCACCCGACGGATATTGTGCTGCGCGAGCGCGGTGTGTCTGAGCGCATGATTGAAAGCTTCATGCTGCAGGCCAACGAGACGGTGGCGGAGCATTATAATCGCATGCACGTGCCGTTCCTGTACCGGGTGCACGAGACCCCAGACGAGGATCGCATTAAGGACTTCGTTGATTTTCTGGCTACCTTCGGCCTGCAAGTCCCAATCAAAAAGGGGCAGCAGGTGACGCCGAAGATGTTGCAGAATGTCAACACTGAAGTTGCGGGGACCCCTGAGGAAATGATGGTCAACGTCAAAATGCTGCGCAGCCTGAAGCAGGCGCGTTACTCTGACGAGCCGCTTGGCCATTTTGGCATCGCGGCCAAGTACTACTGTCACTTCACCAGCCCGATTCGCCGCTACCCTGATTTGGTCGTGCACCGGCTGATCCGGACCTACGCCATTGAAGGCACCGGCGATAACGTGCAGACCAAGTGGGCCGAAAAGCTCCCGGACATCGCCGCCCAGGCCTCGACCCGTGAGCGGCATAGTGTTGATGCCGAGCGCGCCGTTGATGACCTGAAGAAGGCCGAATTCATGGCCGATAAGGTCGGTGAAGAGTTTGATGCCGTGGTTTCCGGCGTTGCTGGGTTCGGGATGTTTGTTGCGCTGCCGAACACCGTTGAAGGCCTGGTTCACATCACCCGAATGACCGATGATTATTACGGGTTCTTGGAAAGCCAGATGGCCTTGATCGGCGAGCGCACGCACCACATTTACCGCATTGGGCAGCCGGTGCGCGTGAAGCTTGAAGCCGTCGACGTTGAGCAGCGTCAGGTCGACTTCTCACTGGTGCCGACTGAGGATACACCGACAACCGATTTGGTCGTGCCAAAGCAGCCCCGGCGTCAGCCGCGACGCGATGATCACAAAGCTGGTGCGCCGAAGCCTGGCGACCAGGGCAAGCGGCACAACGCCAAGCGGCCGACTGGGCACGCCAAGCCGTTTCGCAACACGATCGGCAGCCAGGTCAAAGGCCACGCCACTCGCGGTGGCAATAAAGGAAACAGACATTAACCAAAGAAGGTGAGCCGATGGCAAAAAAAATGAAGCCGAAGCCCGATAACCTTCTGGCCCAGAACAAAAAGGCCCGGCATGACTACAACATCCTCGAGACCTATGAGGCAGGCATTGCCTTGACCGGCACCGAGATCAAGTCGGTGCGGGCTGGCAAAACGACGCTGCGTGATGGGTTCATTCGCATCACGAATAACGAGGCTTGGCTGGTCAACGTGCATATCAGCCCGTACAAGGAGGGCAATCAGTTTAACGTTGACCCGCTCAGGTCACGCAAGCTGCTTTTGCACAAGAAGGAAATTGCCAAGCTGCTGGCCGCGTTGACTCAACAAGGCAAGACCGCAGTGCCGCTTCGCATGTACCTCAAGCACGGCTACGCGAAGGTCTTGATCGGGGTGGCCGAAGGGAAGAAGCTGTACGATAAGCGAGAGGCCTTGAAGCAAAAGGACCAGAAGCGAGATATCGATAGAGCAATCAAAGCACGCTACTAAGTAAAAAATCCAAGCCAATCGGCTTGGATTTTTTGCTTTCAAAGCTTTAAGAAGATATCGAGCCTGACGTACGGCCAGTTGCCTTTCATCGTCCAGTCGGTGATTTTTGCATAGACGTTCAGGCCGGCGTCGAGCAGCCGGGCGATCACGATGTTCTCGCGCTTCGGCAGGTACCCGAGCTTGCGGCCGGGCAGGGTCTCCACTCGCGTTGCAAAGGCATCGTACGCATTTTTCTCCCGCAGCAGGCGTACCTGCTGGCCGAGCGCCAGGTCGGCAGTCAATGTCGCCGGATCGGGCACATGAGCGGTGCCGGCGACATGATGATTGATCAGAAAAATCTCGCTGCCGGTCAGGTCGGTTGCTTGACTCGGCATTCCGCCGTGCCATGGCGTCAGACCGTTACCCCCGGTGACCGGTTTGATTTCAAATTCACCCATGACGGTTACCTCCTAAATCGCCAACCAGCTGCCCATACAGCACAATGTTTGCCGCCACCTGCTGTTTCAGCCGATTGAGGGCCAGTTGCAACTCGGCGCGGTGATGATCCCGCCAGGTCTCACTTTTCAGCTGTGCCTCGATTGTCAGTGGCCACGCTTGATACAGCGCAAACTTGCGGGCTCGCTCCTGCGCCAAGTCGGTCAGCAGGTCGGCCAGCTGGCGGTTCAGCTCCTGGGGTGACAGGTTTTCGTCTTCGCGGTTTGCCAGCATTGCAGCGATAGCCTCCAAGACTTCAAGTAGCCCGTTGGCGTAAGCGTCCAGCACTTTCAAGAACAGCCAGGCGTCCGCTGCACTTTGGTGGGGATGCAGATCCGGATGAAGCGCCTTGATCAGCTGCTTATACAAGGTGTTCAGCTCCTCAGATTCCGAGTCAGACAAAACTGGCAGGGCCAAGTAGCTGGTGGCCTCATTTAATTGGCTGCGCATGAATGCCAGATAGCGAACACGGTCGGCAAACGAGGCAGTGATCTTGACTTCGATCACTGGCAAATCAATGGGCTCGCCGCGGTTCAGGTACTGGCGGATCAGGCGGATCCGCATGGCGGTTTGATCGCGTTTGAGCTCGGCTTCGTACAGGCCGATCTCCAGCGGTCCAAATTCGCTCCAGTAAAAAGCGGTGAGGTTGGGCACGCGATGATTGCTCAAAGCATCATTTTCCTGTACAGCGTCAAGCAGCAGTTCCGCTGCGACGTTTACCCGACGGCGCGCCAAGACGGTCTCGGGGGGATAACATCAGGTCATACACGTTGCCCACCTCCTTTGATATCATTATCCGGCGGCGGGAAATCGCTTGCAAGTTTCCGCAAAAAAAAGATCCGCCGAAGCGAATCTTGGCAACCTAGTCGTAAATATAGTCGCGGGTCAGCGGCAGGCCAGTGCCGGAAGGGGCCTTCGTGACCAAGTACTGGATGACATCGATGTTCCCGGATTCAAAAGACGCGGCTGCAGCCTGCAGGTAGATGTCCCACATGCGTGTGAATTCATAGCCGAACTTCTTTTGAATGGTGTTGCGATGCGCATTGAAATTTTCGTCCCAGTGTTCAAGTGTGCGCTGGTAATGACGGCGGAGGGGTTCAAGGTCGGAAATCTGCAGCCCGGCATCGATAATGTGATCGATGTTTTCACTCAGACCGGGGATGTAGCCACCCGGGAAGATGTACTTGTTCAACCAGGCATTAGTGGCACCGCCTTGCTGGCGGGTAATGCCGTGAATCAGAGCGGAGCCGCCAGCCGCCAGCAGCTTCGTGACGTCCTTGAAGTACAGCTCCAGGTTCTCCTTGCCAACATGCTCGAACATGCCGATCGAAGTGATGTAATCGTAGGGACCGTCTGTGAGTTCGCGGTAGTCGACCAGCAGGACGCGGGCGTGGTCTTCAATGCCTAATTTTTGGATGCGCGCGTTGACAAAGTCGTACTGCTCCTTGGACAGTGTGATCCCGGTCACGTCGAGGTGGTAGCGCATGGCGGCGGTCAGCATGAGCGTACCCCAGCCGCAGCCAATATCCAGGAAGCGCCGGCCGGGCTGTGGGTCGAGCTTGCGCAGAATGTGCGTGACCTTGTTTTGCTGAGCGGCCGTGAGGTCCTGATCCCAGTCGTCAAAATAGGCGCAGGAATAGGTCATCGTGTCGTCGAGCCAAAGCTTGTAGAAGTCGTTGCCGAGGTCATAGTGGGCCTGAATGTCCGCCTTGCTCTTCTTTTCAGTGTGCGATTGTTTGGGGATGAACCGCATCAGTTTTTTGTTGCGCATAAACGAGCCTGCGCTTTCGTATGCGGCCGTCAGCAGCTCCTGGAGGGGGAATTGACCGCCGCCGGTCACATCGATGTCATCGCGCATGTAAGCCTCGCCTAGCGCAAGCGACGCGTTTTTGAGCAGCTCCTTGGCGGGGATTGCCTGTTTCATGTGGATCGTGAGGCTTGGCGTCCCCTCGCCGTAGGTCTTTTGCGTGTGGTCCCAGTATTCCACCGTGATGGGAATATTGAACGAGCGCGCAAACATTTGGTCGTAAAATTGTTTTTCGAGCATGAGTGACCTCCTTAAAATCTGTTCTTAAATACCTTACTCTTTTCACGGGGAAAAGGAAAATCTCAGCGATTCACCAAATGGTGTCAGGGCTGTCGCATCGCGGTTAGCACACCGTGTGCCACTTCCGGACCGAGAGTATTTTCAACTATTCGAATGGTCTTTTCAGGCCTAGTCTTCGGGCTCATCCAGTGTGTAATACAGATCCTTTTCCGGCAGCAGTACCTCGGCGCGAGTGGCCGCGTCGAGCGCTTCGGCTTCGCGCTCCGGGTGGAAGCTGTGCCAAGGCACAATGATGCGCGGGGCAACTGTTTGCGCCAGAGTGATCAGATCCGCCCGCGTGGCGTGACCAGTGCAGGACAAAAAGGTCAGCGGGATGGCGTGCGCGGTCAGAAAGTCTTTGAGCTGCTGGAAGCGGGGATCATAGTCGCCCAGCGGTTCGCCATTGGTATGGACGTAATTGCCCACGGGCAGCGCGGCCAGGTCGGCCAAGTGGCTGAACGAGTTCTCCAGCAGATACTGGTCTGGCGCTTGGCGCAGCGCGTCGGCAGTGATCGACTTGCCGATGATCTGGTCCGCTTTCAGCCCGGTCATCGTCTCCAAAATCACAGCGTCGGCAGGTTCCCAGACCATTTGCCGGTGCGCCTGGTGCGCGGCTTCTTGAATCGCCGCCAGCCGCGCGTAGTTGCGATTGTAGGGATTGATTGCGACCAGCTGCTTGGTGTTTCCCAGCAGACTGCTCAATTGTGCCTGCAATTCACTTTCGGTCAGCGCGGCGCTGGGATGATTTTGATCTTCCACTGGCGTTTCTGTGTCAAAAGAGAAGGTGGTGCCTTCAAGCATGAACATCGCCAGCTTCTTGTCGTGAAACACCTGGGACCAGTGGGCGACGCGTTCGGGATGCGGTCCATTTAGGCGGACATCGCCGGAGTGCGCATACCAGCGTGTTCCATCGCCCACCAAGAGCGCCATGATGCCTGGCTCGTCGTGATCGGAAGCAAAGCCCTCGACCGAAAAGGCCCCGACGGTCATGGGTGTCTCAAACGGGAGGGGGTGCAGATTGCGGACGGGCTTTTCAATGCCCAACTCGATTAGTGTCTGATAGAGCCGGTAGCTGGGTGCGGACAGGTACACCGGGATGTCCTGCTTCAGGTACTGCAGTGCGCCCATGTGGTCGATGTGAAGGTGCGAGATGAAAATTGCCTCGTGCGTCCAGTGATCTTCGGCCAGTCCAAAGAGTTCCGGCACGTTGGGCAGTTTCCCGTTTGCGATTGCCGAGGCCGCCGTTTCGTTCGTTAGGTCCGCGGCCACGCCAAAATCCATGATCACCCGGCTGCCTGCTTGAGAAAATTCCACTATGTTGCCGCCAATAGTCCTCAGTCCGTTCAAAAATCTGATTTGTGTCATCGTGTCCTCCTGGGTGGCGGTGAGCCGGTGAGACCGGTGCCGCTTAATCGTAACTGGTTATTCTACGCCACTTTTGCCGCGGCGTCACGTGGGTGACATACGGCCGTCTGAGTTTTTCGGTAACGACTGGCATTTAGCCAGCCGTACGAATTTTGGCCGAACAAAAAGAGCCGACTGCGCAGCCGACTCTTCTTGGTAAAAGCTGTTTACTTTGCGTCCTTCAGAATCGTTTCGGTCTTCTTTTGTAGGGTGCCCATGGCATCTGCTGGCTTAGTGTGCTTAGTCGTCATCGAATCAACGGCATCCAGCAGGTCATTGCGGTACTCGGTGAAGCCCTTGAAGGCGGTGGACTGGAAGCCGGAATCCAGTGAGTCGACGGCTGCCTTGTTCACTTCGTGGTTCTTCAGGTAGCTCTGGAAGCTGGCATCTTTGACTGCGGACTTGCGCAGCGGCACGTAACCCGTCTTTTCTGCCCACTTGATGGTTTCCTTCTTGGAGGTCAGGAACTTCATGAAGGCCCAAGCACCTTTTTGCTGATCGGCAGAGGCAGACTTGAACATCACAAGGTCATTGCCGGCCAGCTCAGTGGCTTTCTTGCCCTTGTATGAAGGCACCGTCGTGGTGTTCCACTCAAAGCCCTTCGGTGCATTTTGCTGCATCGAGGAAACGCCCGCAGAGGAGCCAATGTAGAAGAGGGTCTTACCCGAGGTGAAGTTCTTGTCACCGTAAATATCTTCACCGGCGGTCTTGGCTTCACCATCTTGCAACATGTTGAAGATCATGTTGGTGACTTGCAGGGTCTTCTTGGAGTTCAAGTTCGCCGTCAGGTCTTTGGAGACCAAAGCGTTGCCGTTCTGGCGAGCCAGTGCTTCGAGTTCCATGTCGAATGAGGCATCGAAGCCGACAACTGCGACGCCCTTGCTCTTAAGCGTCTGACCGAGCGTTTGCAGCTCTTCCCAGCTGGTTGGGACCTTGTTGACCCCCAGCTTCTTCATCAGTGCTGGCTGGTAGTACATGATCCGGGTCGACTTAGAAAACGGCATGGAGTAGTACTTGCCCTGATACTTCGAGCTGGAGATAAAGGCCGGGTAAATATCCTTCAGCGAGCTTTGGCTCAACTTGTCGCTGCCTTTGAGCATGTATGGGTCCAGCGGTGTGATGAAGCCGTTGGAGACATAGTCAGGAACGGTCGTGTAAGTCGTTTGCGCCATGGTTGGCAGTGACTTTGACTTGGCCCCCGCCATGATCTTTTGCTGCAGCGCAGTGTAGTTGCCTTGGGCGGTGCCCTTGACCACGTACTTGCTTTGCGAGTTATTGAAGTCTTTAATAATGCCGTCAAGTGCAGTCTTATAAGGACCGTTCATGCCGTGCCAGAAAGTGATGGTCACTTTCTTGTCACTGGTGCTGTTTTTACTTGAAGCGTTCGAATTGCCACAAGCGGCAAGGGTCAGGCCCAGCAGAACGGCGGCTGCCCCAAGTAATGATTTACCCCAAACACTCTTTTTCATGAGTTAAACTATCCTTTCAATCCAGCTTTTGAGATTCCAGCAATGATGTATTTCTGCAAGAACATGTAAACAATGACCATTGGAATGATCACGAAGGTCGAGGCCGCCATCAGCAGCTGATATTGCGTGCCCGCGTCGGTGGTAAAGGCTTGCAGCCCAACCGGCAGGGTGCGCATTTTTTCGCTGTTGGTGACGATCAACGGCCACATGAAGGAGTTCCAGGACCCGATGACTTCAAGGACGGTCACGGCGGTGATCGTCGACTTACTCATCGGGACCAAGACGGTCCAGAGGTACTTCCAGTCCGAAGCGCCGTCCATTTTCGCGGCGTAGTAAATCTGGTCAGGCGTGGACTGAAACGTCTGACGCAGGGTGAAGACAGTGAAGAAACTGGCCAGCCAAGGAAGAATAAGCGCCCCGTACGTGTTGACCAAACTCATCTTCGACAAGGTGACAAAATTGGGAATGATCAGCATCTCTCCGGGGATCATCATGGTTCCAAGGAAAATCATGAACAGGAAATTCTTGCCCCAGAAGCGAAGCCGCGCAAAGGCGAACGCCGCAAGAATGCTGGTCAGCAGCTGACCCACCGTGGTGACCACGGTGACGATCACCGAGTTAACGAAGTAGCGCAAGAACGGTGCGGCGTGAAACGCCTCGACATAGTTGTGCCAGCGCAGCACCTGAGGGATCCACACCGGCGGCACCTTGATGGTTTCCGGACCGGACTTCAGCGAGGTAGAGATCATCCACAGGAAGGGGATCAGCATCGTCAAGGCCCCGAGGGCGACAATCAAGTACAGTAGAACGCGACTGATTTTTTTTGCCATGATGATGCCCCCTTAGTAGTGAACGTGCTTGCGTGAGTACCACAACTGCACGAAGGTGACCAGGAGAATCAAGACAAAAAGCACAACGCCGCTGGCAGCCGCGATCGGGTACTTATACTCGGTGTAGAATTTTTCGTACAGGTAGTACACGATGGTCAGGTCGGCTTTCCCAGGCCCTGGAGTGCCCTGGAACAAGGCGAAGATTTGGTCAAACACCTTGAACGAGCTGATCACACCGTTGACAGAGACCAGGAAGGTGATCGGTGAAATCATCGGGATCGTGACGTTCCAGAAGCGCTGCCAGGCGTTGGCGCCATCGATTTCGGCCGCCTGATAGTAGCCTTTATCGATGTTGTTCAGCCCCACCAGGAAAAGGATGATGTTGAACCCGAGATCCTTCCAGATACTCATGATGATCAGCGCCAGCAGGGACCAGTGGGGATCCGTCAGCCAATTGATGGGATGGATCCCGACCAGACTCAGAAAGTAATTCATGAGTCCGTAGTCAGAATGGTAGATCCAGTTCCAGACCATCGCGATGGCGACGGTCGACGTGACGAACGGGAGAAAGTAAACAGTGCGGAAAAAGCCGGACAGCCACTTGATCTGATTCAGCAGCAGGGCGATGATCAATGACAAAATCACGGTGATTGGCACGACTCCGGCCACGAAGATCAGCGTGTTGCGCACCGCCAGATGAAAGTCTGGGTCGTTCCAAAGGTAAATGAAGTTGTCGAACCCCATCTTGCTCACTTTATCCGTGTAGAAGTTGTACTTGGTATAGAAACTCATCAGAAGCGATGAGATGATCGGCCAAATACTGAACGTCACGGAGATCACCAGCATTGGCAGGAGGTAAAGGTAGGCCTTGAGTGACGACTTCAGCGTGGGCTTCTCATTCATCATGGGCATCACCGCCAAAAATCAACGCACCTTTTTCGTCAAAGAGGAAAAATCCCGCTTTGGTGAGGAAAAAGTCGCCTTCCGTCTGGCTTGCCGGCAGTCCAGCCATTTCGGTGGAGAGCAGCGTCTCGCCGTTGTAGGCCAGATTGGCGGTAGCTTCCCGGCCGTACTTTCTGGCCTGCTTCAACCCGGCGTGGATCTTCGCCACCATTTCCTGACCGTTATCAAACGGGACGATGGCCTCGCTGCGAATCCCGGCCGTTTTGGCTTGGGCCAGGATGCTGGCCGGCACGCTGCTGACCAGATCGGCCTTCAGCGCGTCGGCGGGCAGGGTGTTGATGACGGGCTCACCGATAAACTTGGCCACAAACAGGTTGGCTGGCCGCTCGTAAAGCACCGTTGGCGTCGAGAACTGCTGAATCGTGCCTTGCGCCAGGACCATGATGTTGTCGGAAATGTGCAGCGCCTCGTCCTGATCGTGGGTCACGAAAATGGTCGTGACGCCAGTTTCCTGCTGGATGCGGCGGATTTCCTGACGCATCTCAATGCGCAGGCGCGCGTCAAGGTTCGACAGCGGCTCATCAAGGAGCAGCAGCGAAGGTGATTTAGCTAACGCACGCGCGATCGCGACCCGCTGCTGCTGGCCCCCGGAGAGCCCGCCCGGCTTTTTGTCAAGCTGGTCATCCACGTGGACGAGCTTCGCCAGTTCTTCGGCTCGCTTGTACCGTTCGGCCTTTTTGACCTTCTGCATCTTGAGTGGGAACGCGATGTTGTCGCGAACGGTCAAGTGCGGGTAGAGTGAGTAGTTCTGAAAGACCATCCCGACTTTGCGTGCCAAGGCGTCTTTTTTTGTGACGTCTTCATCCCCAAAGTAAATGTGGCCAGAGGTCGCCGGTAGTAAGCCGGAGATCAGGTTAAGGGTCGTGGTTTTGCCCCCGCCGCTTGGCCCTAACAGGGAAACAAGGGTGCCGTCAGGAATCTGAAAATTCAGATGCTTGAGGGTATCTTTCTTTCCGTCGTAGGACAAAGTGACGTCTTTAAACGTTACTTTCAACCCGGTTACGCTCCTTCAACTGTATTCGCGTGTCGCTAACTGGTGCGTCGCGGCACTAGATATATCGTAGCAAAGATGCGGCAAGGCCACAAGATACAGTATGATGACAGAACGCGCTCACCAGATGTGGCGGATGAGAGAGAATGCTGAGGATTCTATTCCTTTTATTCAATATGGCACTCATTCGCTGCTCCTGAGAGTTAGAGAGAGACTGACCAGGATTTAAAAACTCTTTGACCTGTTTTGCCAAAGCCCGTGGTGCCTCAAGCGGCGCGTTTAAGAATAACAGTTGCAATTGGCACTTATGCTTATAATTAAATTAGAACTGGCCAAACAAGGGTGCTTTTATCACTTTGGTAGTAGCGACACGCGGTGTGTCAGACTTTTGAATGATAGTCACCTATCCTGACGGTTGGGGGCAATCGCAAAGTTTGCTATAATGGGCGGCGTGACTGATCGGCGGTCAAGGAGGGGATGTTGCGGCGACGCCGGTCGGAAAGAGGCAGCCGCAACGATCATGATTCGTCCAAGTAAACCCGAAGACGCGGCGCAAGTCGTGCCGCTGATTGATCTTGTCTTTGAAGAAATGGAAATTCCTGCGCTGATGCGGATGGCCAAACCGGCGCTATACAAGGTGTTTGAGCAGGCGTTTAAGCTGCCAAAATACCGCTATGGCTATCCGCAAACCACGGTCCACGTCGGCAGCCAAGGCGTTGATGGCATCCTGGTTGGGTACCCGCATGAGGCGGAGGCACACATCGATGACGCCTTTAAACCGCTGCTTCCAAGCGTTGGTCTGCCAATCGATCATGAGCTTTTTCCAGATGTCGAATCCGACCCTGGTGAGTGGTACATCGACACGCTGGCCGTTGCCGAAGCCGCCCAGCACCATGGTATCGGGACGGCTTTATTGAACGGCATTGTGACGCCTTTAAAAAAACAAGGCGTGACGCTGTTATCCCTGAATGTTGACCAGACTAACCCGCATGCCGAGCACTTATACCGCAAGTGCGGGTTCGAGAAGACGCGAGAGCTGATGATTGGGTCCCATCGCTATAACCACATGACTAAAGCCATTTAAGCCAAAAGGCTGAGACATCAAGCGGTTTTAGCTCAAAGTACAAGCGCCTCTGTGCCACGATTCGTTTTTAGAATCGCGGTGCAGAGGCGCTTGGGCGTTGTTCATAGAACGCGACTGGGGGATGTGTCTTGCTTCTTTTTTAAACTAAAAATGTGTGGTCGGCGGTCAGGTTCCAGTCGTGTAGGCCAAATTGCCACGAGTCAGCGGGTTGGTCAGGTGCACGAAGCGCCACCGGTCGAGTACGGCCGCCACCAACAGTCCGGCGTGAACATTGCGGGGATCGAGAATGTCGATCTTGAAAGTGGTGGAAGTCGCCGCACCCACGGCCGCAATCGTGGTTACCGTTTTGACCCCGTGGTAGATGTGGTATTCATTGGCCAGCAGGTTGCCGAAAATCAGCCAGTTGAGGTCAGTGACAAACACAAACTCGTGCCAGACGCCCAGCATTTTTTTCACGCTGCCGGCTTTTTGACCGTTCAAGGTCAGGTCATAGCGCGGCGACATCCCCATGGTTTTCTGCCGGATCTCGCCCAATTCCTGGCCGGAAATCGTGTGCAGGTTAAAGGTATCGTTTGCCAGGCCATGCCGACCATTCAAAATGAAGGCGGGTTTTGACTGGTCGTCTTTGACCACGGTCACGCCTGACTCGTGCAGTGCTTGGGCATCAATATAATACAGCATTGCGTTCGCCGCCTTTTTCCTGTTGGTTCAGGGCGATGGCGTGGTGAATGGCCTGGGCGACCCCATCTTCAACGTTGGTTGCAGTGACGTGCCACGCCAGCTGTTTGATCTGGGGAACCGCGTTGGCCATGGCTACACCGTACTTGGCCATTCTGATCATCGATTCATCGTTGAGATTATCCCCGATGGCCATCACCGAATCCATGGTGATTTTCTTCAGCGCAGCGTAGGCGGCCAAAGCCGGGCCTTTTTGGGCATCTTTCGCATTGATTTCAAGGTTATTCTCGCCGCTTGACGTAATTGCCAATTCGCCCTGGGCCTCAAGTTGCTGTTTGAGCGGCGCAAGCGCGGCCTGGCCGCCGTCGGCAAACACCACGACCTTGAGAATCTCGGTGTCAGGGGTGACATACTCCCGGTAGTCGTCCACGTACTTGGTAAAGAGATACTGGATCCTTTTTTCCGCTTGGGCAGTCAGCTGGTCGTCGCTCAGCTCTGGATGATAGCGGCGCAGTGCGCGTTTCATGTCCGCCAGGCGGTGCGCGTAGGAATTGGAAACGACGCCGTCAGGAATCACCAGTTCGCAGTAAAACCCAGCGCGGTCGATCTCGTCGAGCACGGAGAACAGCAGGTCATGGGCCAGCGGAATGTGGACCTTGACCTGACCGGCCTCGTTGTACACTAAGGCGCCATTGATCGTGATAAAAGCAGGCTTGAGACCGTGACGTGAAAGCCGCGGCTGGGCCTGCGGCAAGTTGCGGCCAGTGGCCACGATGAATTCGATACCGGCTGCTTGGGCGTCACGAATGGCTTGGGCATTGGCTGGCGACACTTCGGAATCGGCGTTGAGCAGGGTGCCGTCCAAGTCGGATGCGATCAGTTTGATCATGACAAAACCTCCAATCATCGCAATTCTACCATAAAAGCGGATGCAAAGCGGGCGATGCTTGAGTACACTAGACGGGGAGGCTAGCAATGAAAACACTCATTCACAACGACTGGCAGACGGTGCTTGCCCCGGTGTTTGAAGGGCCGGAGTACGCGCGGTTGCACCAGTTTCTCAAGCAAGAGTATCAGACCCAGACAATTTACCCAGAGATGCACCACATCTTCCAGGCGTTTGAATGGACGCCGTTTGATCAAGTCAAGGTGGTCATACTCGGGCAGGACCCCTACCATGGGCCCAATCAGGCGGTGGGCGCCAGCTTTGCGGTTGCCCCGGGGGTCCCACTGCCGCCGTCTTTGCAGAATATTTATAAGGAGCTGCAGGATGATCTCGGGTACCCACCGGTGCGCCACGGCTACCTCAAAAGCTGGGCCACGCAAGGGGTGCTGCTGCTCAACGCGGTGCTGACCGTCCGGGCGGGCCAGGCTAATTCGCATCGGGGACAAGGCTGGGAAACGCTGACCGACGCGGCCATCGCGGCGTTGTCCGACCGCGGGGGCGTGGTGTTTATCCTGTGGGGCAGCTCAGCGCGGGCCAAGAAGCAGCTGATCGACCTCAGTAAAAACGCGGTGGTCGAGTCGCCGCACCCGAGCCCGTTGTCCGCTTACCGCGGTTTTTTTGGCAGCCGACCGTTTTCGCGCACCAATGCCCTGCTGACCAAAATGGGCGAAGCACCCATCAACTGGCAGCTGCCAGAGCTCCCGGCGCAGTAAATTTTCAGTGCGGTTTGCGCGAATCATTGCTATGATAGAGCATGAACATTGTATGCGCTAACAAAGCAATTAATGGAGGGATCATTTTGGACTTAATTCAGAGCTTGGAGCAGAAAGTCACTGGCAAAAACTACAGCATTGTTTTCCCTGAAGGCACTGACCCCCGCATTCTTGGTGCGGCGGTGCGGCTTGCTTCAGATGGGCTGATTCAGCCGATCGTCCTTGGTGAGCAAAGCGCAGTCGAGGCAGTGGCGAAGGACAAAGGCTTCAACTTGGCAAAGCTAACCATCCGCGATCCGCAAACCGATGCGCTGCTCCCAGAGATGGCAAAAGCCTTCTTTGAACGCCGCAACGGGAAGGCCACTGAAGAACAGGCCGAGGCCATGGTCAAGGACCCGAATTACTTTGGCACCATGCTGGTGTACATGGGCAAAGCAGACGGCATGGTTTCCGGTGCGGTTCATTCAACCGCTGATACCGTGCGCCCGGCGCTTCAGATCATCAAGACCCGGCCAGGGGTGTCGCGGACGTCAGGCGCGTTTATTATGCAGCGCGGGCGCGACGAGCGTTACCTGTTCGCGGACAACGCGATCAACATCGATCCTGACGCTCAGACCCTGGCAGAGATCGCCGTCGAGTCGGCGAAAACGGCCAAGTTATTCGATATTGATCCCAAAGTGGCGATGCTGAGCTTCTCCACCAAAGGCTCCGCCAAGGCGCCGCAGGTCGACAAAGTGGTTGAAGCCACGGCCTTGGCTCAGAAGTTGGCCCCAGATCTGGCGCTTGATGGCGAGCTTCAGTTTGACGCCGCGTTTGTGCCGACCGTCGCGAAGCTGAAGGCCCCGGAGTCCAAGGTGGCAGGCAATGCCAATGTCTTCATTTTCCCGGACCTGCAGTCCGGCAACATCGGCTACAAGATCGCCCAGCGGCTTGGCAACTTCGAAGCCATCGGCCCAATCCTGCAGGGCTTGAACAAACCGGTTTCCGATTTGTCCCGCGGCGCCAACGAGGAAGATGTTTACAAGGTCGCGCTGATCACGGCAGCCCAAAACCTGATCGACTGATTATGGTAAAATGGTCTCAGTTTGGACCGTCACAAAAGCGCCGGTGCAATTGCCCGGCGCTTTTGCGTTGAAGGAGGCACAGAGATGGAATTCAAGGACGAAACCGCGCTGCAGGCGTTTGCGGCGGCGGTGGCGCCGAAGCTTCAGGCCGGGGACATTCTGCTGTTGGACGGGGATCTGGGTGCCGGGAAAACCAGCTTCACCAAGGGCCTGGCCCGCGGGCTGGGGATCACCGATTACATTAAAAGTCCCACCTTTACGCTGATCCGCGAATACCCAGATGGCCGCCTGCCGCTCTATCACATGGACTTATACCGCCTTGAGGGCGGCGGGGCAGGCGACTTGGGCCTAGAAGAATACTTTGAAGGCGATGGTGTCTCGGTGGTCGAGTGGCCTGATTATCTTGGTGAAGCGATGCCTGATGCGTATCTGCTGATTCACTTTCTCAAGGATGAAGTTGACGATAACAAGCGCACGCTGACTTTTGAAGCGGTTGGCGCGCGGGCGCAGGCCCTGCTTGCGGCCCTGCCAACAAAATGAGCAAGGTCACTAAAACATCCCGCCAGGTCAAAGCCTGACGGGATGTTTTCGGTTATGCGGTCATTTTCAGCATGGGCGCGAGCGCTGCCTGACCAAAGCGCTGTTCCTGGGCGATCAGGATCCGGGCGCAGGCGTAGCTGTCCTGCAAAGCGTTGTGGTGGTGGACCAGCGGGATGTGAAGCGCCGCGCTGACCGTATCCAAGCGATGGTTGGGCAAGTCGGGCATCAGTTTTTTTGACGTGCGAGCGGTGTCGATCACTTGGTACTGAGGCACCGCGAGGTCGTAGCGCTCAAGTGTCCGCCGCAGAACGGAAACATCAAACGGCGAGTTGTGTGCCGTCACCAGCTGATCGGCGGTGAAAAAGCTTTGGATGTGCGGCCAGACCGCTGGAAAGGTGGGCTGGCCTTTGACTTGGGCGGCGGTGATGCCGTGAATGCGGACGTTTTGCGGCTCAAAGGGGCCTTCCGGATCGATCAGCGTGTAGAAGGAGTCGACCACCCGATCGTTGCGCACCACGACAAGCGCGAGCGAGCAGGCACTGGCCCGCTGGCGGTTCGCGGTTTCAAAATCCATCGCAATAAAATCCATTTTAGTCTCCTATTAGGTCTGTGGTTTGCAGCTCAACCGGGCAGTGGTCCGAGCCCATGATTTCGTTGTGAATCTTGGCGTCCTTCATGAACGGGACGAACCCGTCGCTGCCCACGAAATAATCAATGCGCCAGCCGGCGTTGCGCGAACGGGCATTGAACCGGTAGCTCCACCATGAGTAGGCCTCGGTTTGGTCGGGGTAGAAGTGGCGGAACGAGTCCGTGAACCCGGCGGCCAGCTGCGTGGTGAAGTCCGCACGCTCCTCATCGGTGAACCCTGCATTGTGGTGATTGGAAGTGGGGTTTTTGAGGTCGATTTCATGATGCGCGACGTTGAGGTCGCCGCAGTAGACCAGCGGTTTTTTTTCGGCCAAGGTCTGGGTGTAGGTCAGAAAAGCCTTATCCCAGGCCTGCCGGTAGGCGAGCCGCTTCAGCTCACTGCCGGAGTTGGGCGTGTACACCGTGATCAGGTAGAATTGCGGGTATTCCAGCGTGATGACGCGGCCTTCATCGTCGAATTCGGGCACACCGATTTCGTAAGTCACGTGAATTGGTTCATGCCTGGTAAAAATGGCGGTGCCAGAATAGCCTTTGCGCTCGGCGTAGTTAAAGTACTGGTGATAACCTGGCAGCTCGAGCGTCGCCTGACCCGCCTGCATTTTGGTTTCCTGGATGCAGAACCAGTCTGCGTCCAGCGAGTTAAAGGTCGTCATAAAATCATGCTTTAAGACGGCCCGCAAGCCGTTGACGTTCCATGAGATCATTTTCATCGTGTGCTGCCTCCGTTCGTATTGCCTCCAGTATATAAGAAAAACCAGCTCGCCTCAAACCGCTGGCGAACCGGCATCTATGTTAAAATTAGACCGTAATTTAATCTTGGGAGGCAGATCATGACTGCAGCCGTAATCGATGGCATCACGATTTTAAAAAATGAACCACTCAGTAAATATACGTTTACCCGCACCGGGGGCCCGGCAGACCAGTTGGCCTTCCCGCGCACGGTTGAGGAAGTGGCAGCGCTGGTGCAGTACGCCGATGACCAAGGCCTGCCGATCACAGTGATCGGTAACGCCTCAAACCTGATCGTGCGTGACGGCGGCATCCGTGGGCTGACCCTGATCCTCACGCAGATGGATCAGATCACGGTTTCCGGCGATCAGGTGACTGCCCAAGCCGGTGCGCGGTTAATCGACACGACTGAGGCGGCGTATCGCGCGGGGCTTTCGGATTTCGAATTTGCGTGCGGGATCCCTGGCAGCATCGGCGGTGCCGTTTACATGAACGCCGGCGCCTATGGTGGGGAGATCAAGGATATTCTGACGGCGGCCACCGTGTTGACCAAGGCTGGCGAATTGAAGCATTATGACAACGCGGCCATGGCGTTCAGCTACCGGCACAGCCTGGTGCAGGACACTGGGGACGTGGTGCTGGAGGCCACTTTTCAGATGACGCCTGCGCCCAAGCCCGACATTCGTGCGCGCATGGATAAGTTGAACGCGCGCCGCGCCAGCAAGCAGCCGCTGGAGTACCCGTCTTGCGGCTCAGTGTTTAAGCGGCCGGTCGGGCACTACGTGGGGCCGATGATTCAGCAGGCGGGTTTGCAGGGCCATAAGATCGGCGGCGCGCAGATCTCGATGAAGCACGCCGGGTTCATTGTGAACATTAACCACGCGACGGCGACCGACTACATGGCGATGATCCGCTACGTGCAAAAGAATGTGTTGGCAAAATTCGGCGTTCAGCTGGAGCCTGAGGTCCGTATCATGGGGACTGAACAGACATTATAAAACGACACGAAGGAGGTGAGCAGCATGCAGTTGGTCGAAGCGGTCTTGTTGCTCATTTCGTTGGTGATTCTCTCAAATGTGATCAGTCATTACCTGGTGGCCGTGCCGGTTTCGCTCATTCAGGCAGCATTGGGCCTGGGTGCAGCACTATTTTTTAAGCTCAGTCTCGACATGCAGACCGACTGGTTCATGCTGTTGTTCACAGCGCCGCTGCTGTACAACGATGGGCGGCGATTTCCCAAACGGGAGCTGTGGCAGCTGCGCGGGGCCATTGTCGGTAACGCCATTTTTCTGGTCTTTGTGATCACCTTTCTCGGCGGCTTTTTCCTGCACTGGCTTGTGCCGGCCATGCCGCTGGCGGCTAGTTTCGCGCTGGCGGCGATCATGGCGCCCACGGATCCGGTGGCGGTGCAGTCGCTAGCCAGCCGGGTCCACTTACCGGCGGGACTGATGCACCTGATCGCGGGCGAAAGTCTGATCAATGACGCCAGTGGGCTGATTGGCTTCAAGTATGGCATCGCGGCGGTTATGACTGGTGCCTTCATTTGGACTCAGGCCATCGGCGACTTCCTCTATATCGCACTGGTGGGGGCGCTGGCCGGGGCGCTGCTCATGGGCATCATCAACTTAGTGCGGTTGTGGCTGCTTCAGCAGGGCATCAACGATACCATCCTGCATGCGGTGCTCCAGCTGATCACGCCGTTTTTGATTTACCTGTTGGTCGATGAAGTCATCGGGGCCTCTGGTGTGATTGCCGTGGTGGTGGCTGGGCTGTTGACGAACGCCTCGGGCAACCGGTTTGTTTCCGCCTTGCCCGAGTTGCGCATAGTGACGGAGAAAACCTGGGACATTGTGGTGTATGTCCTAAACGGCCTGATTTTCATTTTGCTGGGGTTGGAATTGCCAGTCGCGATGCACGCGACGATTGAAAGTCGGGCGGTTTCGACCTGGCAGGCGCTGCTGGATATGGTGCTGGTCTATCTGGTCATGCTTGCCATTCGGGTTCTCTGGACCTATGGCTACATGTGGGTGAGTGCCTGGCACAAGCCGACCGCTGCTCATCCCAGCGCGTATTTGGCGCTGTTAAATGGAATCTCGGGGGTGCGCGGGGCGATTTCTCTGGTCGGGGTGCTGGCCGTTCCGGTGATGCTGCCCAGTGGTGCACCGTTTCCGGAGCGTTCCTTGATGCTCTTCATTGCGGCCGGGTACATTGTCTTGTCGATGATCGTGGCGACTGTGGGCCTGCCTTTGATGACTAACAACCGGGCGCCGCTGAAGCTGCGCGGCTCGGCAACCGAAGATGGCGACCCTGCAGCGGCCGTCGCGCCGCATGATGTGCGGCTACTAACCCACGCTCAGGCTCAGCGGGTCTTGTACCAAACGGCGGTGCGGAAGCTGGAAAGTGAGCGGCGAGAACAGAATCAAAAACCGGCGCTTGATTTGATTGATGAGTACCAACACTTGCTGCGCCGGCTTGACCTTCAGGAGGACGACAGTGATGATTTGCCGCCGTTTGTCCAGGATGAGATCGATCTGCGCGCAGTCGGCGTGGCCGGGGAGCTGGCCGCGCTTGAAACCTTGTATGAGGCGGACAAAGTGAGTGACCGCCTGTATCAAAAGACTAAACGCCGCCTGCACACGCGGGCGCGCTCCCTGGCCGCGATGGCGCAAAACCACGGCCACCTGAACCTGACGGACTTTTTGGATCGGGCTAAGGCGGCAGTGCCGCACTGGTGGCATAAGGTGGCGGCAGACCGGCTGGGGCAACCAGTGAATGAGGAGCGGTTGTTGGTCGAAAAAGAAATTGCCAAGGGTGGGCTGAAGACGCTCAGCAATTACTTGAAGGAACCCGAGCACCGCGCCCGGCAGTTTAACCGGCAGGTGATTTACGCCCTGATTGTTCAGTACCGCAATCGCATCGCGACCGCTAAAGCCAAGGCCAAAGGGACCCACAAGTCCCTGCAGTACGAGGATGAGATGAACCGGCTGCGGACGCTGGCGCTTGCGGCGGAGCGCGCGGCGATTCACGACTTGCTGGAGCAGGGTTACATCAATGTCGCCATGGCGCAGCACCTGTCTCAAACCGTGAACTACACGGAGAATGCCGCAAACTTGGCGGCCGCCGAGTAGCATCCCGTTGGGTCAATAAATGATAGAATGGACAAGTAAGCGGGTTCCCGCGTGACTTGTTCGTTTTGCAGGGAGCCTCTGGCTGCCTGCTTTTTGTTCTCAAGCGGCCGCCAGTGAGGGAGGACATAATGGAAACCATTCAGGATCAATTCTTTGATGGCGAGCGGCCGTTGTTTGGCAAGCACGACGCGCGCATCATCCGCACGACCTTTGGCGAAGGCGAGTCACCGCTGAAGGAAAGCCGCGACATCACGCTGCGGGATAGCACCTTCACGTGGAAGTATCCGCTTTGGTACAGCAAGCACGTCGATGTGATCAATACCATTTTTGAGACGATGAGTCGCAGCGGCATCTGGTACACTGACGATATTTCGCTGCGCAATTGCAGTTTTCAGGCGCCGAAGCTGTTTCGGCGCGCGCATCACATTACCCTGCAAAACGATTTCTTCGCTGATGCCCAGGAGACGCTTTGGTCCTGCTCGGACATCGCAATCGAAAATGTGAACGTGACCGGCGATTATTTTGCCAAAGACAGTGAGAACATCTACGTTGATCACCTGAACTTGGTGGGTAATTACGCCTTCGACGGCTGCAAGTACGTCGAGGTGCACAACTCCACTTTTGTCACTAAGGATGCGTTCTGGAACTGCGATCATGTGGTGATTTTTGATTCCGTGATTTCCGGCGAGTACCTGGCCTGGAACACGAAGCACCTGACCCTGATCAATTGCACGATCGCCAGCGACCAGGGCCTCTGCTACAGCGATGACCTGACGCTCAAAAACTGTCGGATGATGGAAACCGACCTGGCCTTTGAGTACTGCACCAACATCGATGCCGAGGTGACGACGCCGATTCGCAGCGTGAAGAATCCAATCTCCGGCAAGATCCGGGCCAAGGCAATTGGTACCCTGATTTTGGATCCGACCAAGATCGACCCGGCCAAAACCGAGATCAGCACTGACAATCAGCCAAAGGTGGTGCAAGCATGAGCGAGTTTGACCAGCTGATCGATCGCACTGGGACCGACTCGATCAAGTGGGCGGTAAAACCCGGTGAGCTGCCGATGTGGATCGCTGACATGGACTTCAAGACCGCACCGGCCATTATTGCCGCAATGCAGCAGAAAGTGCAGTTTGGCGTGTTCGGGTACGAGGAGCCGCCCGCGGCGTATTTCACCGCCGTGGCCGACTGGTATGAAAGTCAGCACGGCGCGCGGCCTGACCCGGCTTGGATGCTGTATTGCACCGGCGTGATCCCAGCGGTGTCCTCAGTGGTGCGGCGAGTTTCGCATCCCGGGGACAACGTGGTGGTCCAGGCGCCGGTGTACAACATGTTCTACCACTCGATTGAAAACAATGGGCGCCACACGCTGTCGTCGGATCTGGTGTACGACCAGGCCGCCGGCACCTACCACATCGATTTTGAAGACTTAGAGCAAAAGCTCGCCGATCCGCTCAGTACCCTGATGATTCTGTGCAACCCGCACAACCCGGTCGGCAAAGCCTGGTCAAAGGCGACGTTGACGCGGATCGCGGAGCTTTGCTTGAAGCACCACGTGGTCTTGCTTTCAGACGAGATCCACGGGGACCTCGTCTTCGGCGCCCCCGCTTACACGCCGGTGTTTGCCCTGCCAGAGCGGCTGCGCAACAACGCGGTGATTTGTGTGTCACCGTCTAAGACGTTTAATGTGGCGGCACTGCATGCGGCGACCGTGATCGTGCCGGGAAAGGCGCTGCGCGAGTCGGTCACTCGGGCCCTCAATAACGATGAGCTGGCCGAGCCTAACCTACTGTCGCTGCCGGCCAGCATCGCGGCCTACACCCAAGGCGCGGCTTGGCTGGCGGATTTGAAGGCGACACTGCTGGCCAACCGGCGGCAGGTCCAAGACGTTCTGCAGTCGTCGCTGCCTGCCGTGAAACCGGCGTTTGAGAATGCGACGTATCTGCTGTGGCTCGACATCTCGGCGCTGCACGCGGACAGTGAGACCTTCTGCCAATTCCTGCGTGAGCAAACCGGGTTGATTCTCTCGGCCGGCAGCGAGTACCGCGTCAATGGCGCGCAGTTCATTCGCATGAACATCGCCTGTCCCAAGGCGCAGCTCACCGATGGACTGCAACGCCTGGCCAAGGGTGTGCATTTATTTGAGGAACAAAATCTATAGGAGGCATTACAATGGCATCTTCGATTTTGACAGAAACCTATGAGTTGGCAAATGGCGTTAAGATTCCCAAAGTTGGCTTTGGCACGTGGCAGATTCCCCAGGCCGAGGCCCAAGAGGCAGTCTATAACGCATTGTCGCTTGGCTATCGCCACATCGACACGGCGCTGGCCT
Source organism: Lacticaseibacillus sp. 53-4 (assembly GCF_016861805.1). Taxonomy (NCBI): domain Bacteria; kingdom Bacillati; phylum Bacillota; class Bacilli; order Lactobacillales; family Lactobacillaceae; genus Lacticaseibacillus; species Lacticaseibacillus sp. 53-4. Next base: position 56,457 of record NZ_BOLT01000001.1, on the reverse strand, counting down.
ATCACAACGAGGAAGGCGTTGGGGCGGCCATCAGCTACTCCGGCATTCCCCGCGATCAGATCTTTGTGACCACCAAGCTGCCGGCTGAGACCAAGACTTACGAGGGCGCCAAGCAGGATTTTGAGACTTCACTCAAGAACCTGGGCCTTGATTACGTTGACTTGTACCTGATCCACGCACCGTGGCCATGGGCCAAGCGTGGGAACTACGACAAGGAAAACAAGGACGTCTGGAAGGCCATGGAAGAGATTTATCAAAGCGGCCAAGCCAAGGCTATTGGGATCTCAAACTTCGGCGTCCCAGAGATGAAAAATATCTTTGACGGGGCCACCGTCAAGCCGATGGTCAACCAGATTCAGTACCATGTTGGCTACACTGAAAACCCCATCACCAAGTTTGCCAAAGACAACGGTTTGCTGGTCGAGGCCTACTCGCCACTTGCCACCGGCCGCCTGCTGCAAGACCCTGATCTGACGGCCATTGCTGAGCAGTACAACGTCTCGATTGCGCAGCTGGCCGTTAAGTTCTGCCTGCAAAATGGGGTTTTGCCGCTGCCTAAGGCGACACACCGGTTCCACGCTGAAAGCAACGCCCAGTTGGACTTCACCATTAGCGATAAGGATATGGACAAGCTCAACCGGCTGGAAGAAGAATAATAAAGGGTTGATCTGTTTTACGCCGTTGCCTTTGGGTGACGGCTTTTTTTGGCGCGAACGAAAATGCGTACCACTCATCTGCTTGTTAACGAACTGTAATGAAAACGTGGGGCTTTTTTCTTGAATTCGGCTCCTGACCCGGTATAATAGGCAAAGCGTACTAAACTTATGGTTTAGTTGGACAAAACCGACGCTGGGGGTGGCCGAATGGACATAGGACAGAAAATCCGTGATTTGAGGATCCAGAAAAACCTGACTCAAGAGGAGTTGGGGGAACGCACCGATTTGACGAAGGGCTACATCTCACAGCTGGAACACGACCAGTCCTCACCGTCGATGGAGACGTTCTTTGATATTTTGAATGTGCTGGGCCAGACGCCGGCGCAGTTTTTCACCGAGGATCAAAACCAGCAGCTAGTTTACGCCGTGGCGGATCAAACCGAATACGTGGATGAAGAACGCGGCTATCAGCTGCGCTGGCTGGTGCCGGAATCCAACGAGAATGAAATGGAGCCGGTTCACATCACCTTCGAGGCTGGCGGTGAATTTAAGACTTTCGAACCGTCACCGGCGGAGACCTTCATCTATGTCGTGTCAGGGCGCGTGAAGCTGGAGCTCGGCAGTGCCACCTACCTGGCCAAGCGTGGGGAGACGATTTATTTTCACGCGACGCAGCAGCATCGCATTGTGAATGCCGCCCGCGGTAAAAGTGTGATTTTGCTGGTGGCAACGGCGTCTTACTTATAGGGGGAGTGAAAATTGAGCAAAACGATCATCGAATTGAAGCATGTCAGCAAGGTTTATGGGGACACGACCGTACTAAAGGACATCAACATTGAAATCGAGCAGGGCAAGTTTTACACGCTGCTTGGCCCCAGCGGCTCTGGCAAGACGACAATTTTGCGCGCCATTGCGGGCTTTCTTGACCCGACCTCTGGCGACGTGCTCTTTGACGGCAAGCGCATCAACGACATTCCCGCCAATGAGCGCAAGGTCAACACTGTCTTCCAGGACTACGCGTTGTTTCCGCACCTGAACGTTTTTGAAAATGTTGCGTTCGGGCTGCGCATTCAAAAGCACACGAAGGGTGAAATCAAAACCCGAGTGGAGGATGCGCTGAAGATGGTGCGCCTGGAGGGCCTGGCCGACCGTGAAATCGCTGAGCTTTCAGGCGGGCAGCAGCAGCGCGTTGCCATCGCGCGGGCAATTGTGCTGGAGCCTGAGGTGCTGCTCTTGGACGAGCCGCTGTCGGCCCTTGACGCTAAGCTGCGCAAGGACATGCAGTACGAACTGCGCGAACTGCAGCAGCGCCTCGGCATTACCTTCCTGTTTGTCACCCATGATCAGGAAGAGGCGCTGGCCCTGTCCGACGAGATTTTTGTGATGAACGATGGTGAGGTCCAGCAATCCGGTACGCCGGTCGATATCTATGATGAGCCGGTCAACCATTTCGTCGCGGATTTCATCGGCGAATCAAACATTGTGTCGGGCCACATGGTCCAGGATTACCTGGTCGAGTTTAACGGCAAGCAGTTCGAGTGTGCCGATGCGGGGATGCGGGCGAATGAATCGGTTGAGGTCGTGCTGCGGCCTGAGGATCTGGACATCACTGCGGTTGGCGCTGGCAAGGTGACCGTTGACGTCGACACCCAGCTGTTCCGCGGCGACTATTACGAAATTGTGGCTTACGACGACGCGAAGAACGAATGGCTGATTCACTCGACGAACCCGGCCAAGGATGGCGATCGTGTCGATTTGACTTTTGATCCGGAAGACATCCATGTCATGCGGCTGAACGAATCCGAAGAGGACTTTGACGCGCGGCTGGAAAGCTACGAAGGCGAATAGGAGGCCGGCGATGAAAAAATCAACGCAAAACCTGGCCTTTTACGTGCCGTACATCCTCTGGATCGTCCTGTTCGTGATTGCGCCGATGGTGCTGATCGTCTACCAATCCTTCTTCAACATTGAAGGTCAGTTCACCCTGAGCAATTACGCCACCTATTTTCAGTCCGGGACATACATCATGATGACCATCAACTCGGTCTGGTACGCTTTTTTGATCACGGCCGTGACGCTTTTGATCTCGTACCCGGCGGCGTACCTGTTGCATTACGCCAAGCACAAGGAACTGTGGCTGCTGCTGATCATCTTGCCGACCTGGATCAATCTGCTGCTGAAGGCCTACGCCTTTATCGGCATCTTCAGTCAGGACGGCGGGATCAACACGTTCCTGCGGATGATGGGGCTGGGGCCGCACCAGTTCCTGTTCACCGACTTTTCGTTCATTTTCGTGGCCAGCTACATCGAGATTCCGTTTATGATCCTGCCGATTTTCAACGGCATTGAGGAGCTCAACGAGGGGCTGGTCAATGCCAGCCGCGACCTTGGTGCCAAGTGGTGGCAGTCGTTTACCCGCGTGATTTTGCCTTTGACCATGAGCGGGGTCAAGGCTGGTGTGCAGGCGGTGTTCATTCCCAGCTTGAGCCTCTTCATGCTGACACGTCTGATTGGCGGCAACCGGGTCATCACCTTGGGGACGGCAATCGAGGAGCACTTCCTGACGACGATGAATTGGGGGATGGGCTCAACCATCGGCGTTGTGCTCATTGTCGCCATGGTCATCATCATGTTCCTGACCGGTGAGCGGAAGAAGAAGGGAGGACGGCAAGCATGAAAAAGTGGAAATGGTCGAATCTCTACCTGATTTTTGTGTTTATCATGTTGTACGTGCCCATCGCTTACCTGATCATCTACAGCTTCTCCAAAGGGGACACCATGAGCAACTTCCGCGGTTTCACTTGGGCGCATTACAGCGAGCTGTTCGCGGATACCCGCATGATTCAGATCGTGGTCGATACCCTGATGCTGGCGCTGCTGTCCAGCTTGATCGCGACCATCGTGGGAACGCTGGGGGCGCTGGCCATTAGCCGCACCACCAAGCCTGTGTTGAAAAATTCAATCCTGTCTTTGAACAACATCCTGATGGTGTCTCCTGATGTCATTATCGGTGCCAGTTTTCTGATTTTCTTCACGGCGCTTCACGTGCCGCTCGGGTTCTTGTCCGTGCTGCTGAGTCACATCGCGTTTTCAATTCCGATCGTGGTGCTGATGGTGCTGCCGCGGCTGTCTGAAATGAGCCCCTCACTGCTGGACGCGGCGCGGGATCTGGGCTCGACAAACACGCAGACGCTGACGCGGGTCATCATGCCGTTCATCACGCCGGGGATCCTGTCTGGGTTCTTCATGGCCTTCACCTACTCCCTGGACGATTTTGCCGTGACCTTCTTTGTCACCGGCAACGGGTTTGAGACCCTGTCTGTCGAGATATACGCCCGCGCGCGGCAGGGGATCAGCCTGGAGATCAACGCACTGTCCGGCGTGATGTTTATTTTCTCGCTGGTGCTGGTGGTCGGGTACTACTTCATCCAGCGCGGCAGTGCGTCCCACAAGGCCAAGTTGAAAGCAAAGGGGGCGGCGCTCAATGAAACGACTCATTAGTATGGCCGCGGTCATTTTGGCCGCCGTCATCGGGCTTGCCGTCTGGAGCAACTCCCTGCAAAAAGCGCAGGGGGCGACCGGCGACAACACGCTGAATCTGGCCAACTGGGGGGATTACATCGACCCTGCGCTGGTCAAAAAGTTTGAAAAAGAGTCCGGTTACCATGTCAACCTGGAGACTTTTGATTCCAACGAAGCCATGTACACCAAAATTCAGCAGGGCGGGACGTCCTATGATCTGACCGTCCCTTCTGAATACATGGTCGAAAAAATGGCCCGGGCGAAGATGCTGGTGCCGCTGGATAAAAGCAAGCTACACGGGCTGAACAATTACGGCTCGCTGTACATGAATCGCTCGTTTGATCCCGGCAACAAGTACTCACTGCCCTATTTCTGGGGCACGCTGGGGATCATCTACAATGACAAATACGTTTCTGCCGATGAGGTCCAGCATTGGAATGACCTGTGGTCCCCGAAATTTAAGGACAACATCATGCTGATCGATTCAGCGCGTGACATTATGGGCTTTTCGCTGCGGTCGATGGGCAAGTCGATGAACACTACCGACCCCAACACGCTGGCTTTGGCCAAGGCCAAGCTGGATCAAATGTCACCGAATGTGAAGGCCGTGGTCGCCGATGAAATTAAGATGTACATGGCGGCCGATGAATCCGAGCTGGCGGTCGACTGGTCCGGTGAGGCGGCGGATATGATGGCCAACAACTCGCACCTTCACTACATCGTGCCGAGTGAAGGGTCTAACCTCTGGTTTGATAACTTGGTGATTCCTAAGACGGCCAAGCATTACAAGGCAATTTACGCCTTCCTCAACTTCATCACCGACCCGAAGAACGCGGCCCAAAATGCCGAGTACGTCGGTTATTCGACCCCGAATACCGCGGCCTTGAGGCTGCTGCCAAAGTCAGTGCGCAACGACAAGCAGTTCTACCCGGACCCGACCGTGATCAAACGGTCTGAAGTATACAAGGACCTGGATCCTAAGACGGTTGGTCTCTACAACGATTTGTACTTGGAATTTAAGATGTACCGAAAATAGGCGAACAGACTAACAAAACACGAGCAGGAAATCGCATCAAAGCGAACTTCCGGCTCGTGTTTTGTTGTTGTTGGCGGTTGAGAAGTAGCTTACGATTTGCTCACTTAGCGACCTCAAACTGCTTATAATCCGCTGTCTGAGAGTGGGCCACGATGGTTTTATCCCCGTACAGTGCCACGTAAATGCCGCGGTCGCGAATGTGATTGGTGAGGCGCTTTTGCTTAGCCAGTGCGGCCAAGGCCATTTCTTGCGCGTGACCAGCGAGTTCTTTGCGCGATTCTGCGACGAGGGCGGAAACTTTGAAGTTATCCGCCTGGGCAACGATCTCTTGCTCACGGGTCAGAGTCACGCTTTTCAGATACAAGGACCAGTCGTACGAGTGGTCCGGTGTGCCGGTTTGAACCGCGTGACCGCTGGCGTCGAGCGTGCCTCGTGATTGACCCTGGAACAACTTCAACTGTTCGGCGAGGGTCATGTTCACCGCAGCCAGAGTCTTCGCATCCGTGGGTAGGCCGGCTGTGCGGTGGCGCGCCGGATGAGTGCTGGTTGTTTGCTCAGTGTTCTTTGAGGAAGAGGCGCTTTGCTTGGGGTCAGCTCGGCGGTTTGCAAATTGACCCGGCAAGTTGGGCATAATGAGGCCAATCGCGACTAGAAACAACCCAGCCGCTACAGTGAATCGAGAGAGCCACCGGCCCCGGCGCGCAAGAAAAAAGCCAATCGAGACCAAAATGATGATCAAGCCGCTCACGATAAGCGGCAGTCTAATGGCTGACATGGTTTTTCCCCCTTTTCCAGCGCTCAAACGGCACTGGTATCAGTGGTTAATGGCATGCCTTATATTAGCACGTGCTCAATTGATCTGGAAGCTTTTACTCATTCGTCGTTGAAAATTCGGGCAGGCGGTCGTTTTTTGCGGAATGTATGCACAGACCAACGAAAGCGGGTTGGCCATTAACAGAACGGAGGAATGAATCATGCTTAATCACGTGTCTTTGACCGGTCACTTGGTGCGAGAAGTTGAGCTGAAGAAAACTTCCAGTGGCCTGACTTTTGGCTTGTTTACGCTGGCAGTCGCCCGCGGCACAAGAGATGAACAAGGCAATCGGGCCGCCGATTTTATTCGCGCCATCGCCTGGGACAAACGGGCGGAACTCATGGCCAACTATCTGCATAAGGGTGCCTTGCTGGGCATTGAGGGCCGACTGCAGTCCTTCTCGCACGAAAGCGGGGAGGGGCAGCGCCGAACGGAATTGGAAGTGGTCGTCCAAAACCTGATTTTTCTTGAATCTCGCAAGGTCTACGAATTTAGGCAGAGTCAAAAGGCCCAGGCGTCCGGTGCAAGCACCGGGGCCGTGAGCTTCACGCAAGCCGATCCGTTTGATCCAGCCAAACCCGACGTCACAGTTCCGCAGGAGGATCTGCCTTTTTAAAGTGGGACAAGAAAAGCGCCTTTAACAGGCGCTTTTCTGGCGAAAATTACTTCTGATTGTGCAGTGCGGCGTTTTTTCGTTGAACGCCTTTGAGCGCGGTATCGTACAGTAAGGCGACGTCCTCCGGCGATTTATCGCGCAGGTCTTGCTGGCGGAGCCACTCCAATGCAATTGCCTCATCGCGGCAGGTGGGGAAAAACTGGGTCGGGTGTTCTAATGGCATACTCTCATCTCCTGAGGACATTATGCCACAAGCGTCGGTAAAGCGCCCAGGATTAATCGTCTTGCGGGTGTCAGCTGGCTTGTGCAATCCTGGTTTCTCCCTTATACTGAACGCCAAACCGAGTTTAGTGGAGGACGGCGCCGCATCATTAGGTAGGGCGCAGTAAAGGAGACGGTCGCATGTACAAAGCAGCATTGGTTCTTGAAGGCGGGGCGCTGCGGGGGCAGTATACAGCCGGGGTGCTTGACACCTTTTTGACGCATGAGATTCGTTTTGAGCTGGTGGTCGGGGTCTCGGCCGGCGCACTGTGTGGGACGAACTACCTGTCCGAGCAGATTGGCCGGACCAACGCGATCAACACCAAGTATCGCACCGACAAAAACTACATCTCGGTCAGCCGAGCCTTGCACCGCCAGGACATCATCAATCTGGATTACCTTTTTGCTGAGCACGGTGGGGAGTGGGAGGACTTCGACGACCGGACTTACCGCACTTCCCCCAGCGAGTTTGTCGTGGTGGCGACGTCGATCGAGCAGGGCCACGCCGTGTACTTCCGTCATCCGCAAGGGCGAGACATGGTGGCGGATCTCAAAGCCAGCGCCGCAATGCCGTTCATTTCGGCCGCGGCCTTTACCAGCGCTGGTCCGTGTCTAGACGGCGGCATTGCGGATTCGATCCCGTTTGAGTACGCGCAGCAGCGCGGCTACGACAAGGTCGTGGTGATTCGGACCCGGGAGCGTGCCTATCGCAAGTCGCCAACCAGTGCGGTCCTGCGGCGGGCGTATCACCGCAGCTTTGCGGCGCACCCAACGTTTGTGCAAACCGCGATCGGCCGCCCGGAGATGTACAATCGGCAAGCTGAGGCCTTGGAAGCTCAGGAGAAAACCGGGCAAGTATTTGTGATTGCCCCCAAGCAGCCGGTGACAGTGGGTCGGTTGGAGCACGATGTCAACAAGCTGGCCGCGCTTTATCAAACTGGTGTGAGTGAGGCGGCTGCCGCCTTGCCAGCCATGCGGGACTACTTAGAGCTTGCCTGATGGGCGGTTTGAGATGACCGCTTGTGCTAGTCGCACCGCTTTTATATACTGAAGAAAAGCCAAGGAGGGGTGCGCATGCTGGAATACGATGAGATCACCAGCCAGTTTGAGAAAGACCAGAAAATCAACTTTGACAAAATTCTTCAGCAAGTGATTGCAGGCTGGCAGCAGCATAATCGCCGGCCGCGGCTGTTGATGCATTCGTGCTGCGCCCCTTGCTCGACATACACGTTGGAATACTTGACCCAGTATGCAGACGTCACCATCTACTATTACAATCCCAACATTCATCCACGGATGGAGTACGAACGCCGCAAACTGGTGCAGGAGCAGTTTATCGCGGACTTTAACCAGCGGACGGGCAACGCCGTGAATTTCATCAGCGCAGATTATCGGCCCAGCGACTGGCTGGCCCACACCAAAGCACTGAAGGATGAACCGGAAGGCGGCGCCCGCTGCAAAGTTTGCTACAATTTCCGGCTTAATGCCGTGGCGCAAAAGGCCCAGGAGCTTGATTTCGACTATTTTGGCAGTACCTTAACCATCAGTCCAAGCAAGAACGCGCAGTGGATCAATGAGGGCGGCCTTGAGATCCAGCACATTTACAATGTGGCTTATCTGCCCAGTGATTTTAAAAAGCGCGGTGGGTATGCTCGGTCGGTTCAGATGTGTCGAGAGTACAACGTCTATCGTCAGTGCTACTGTGGCTGCTTGTTCGCCGCAAAAGCGCAGGGCGTTGACCTCAAGGCGGTCAACCGCGACGCTACCGCCTACGTGGCTCAGCATGAGAATGATGATTTTGCGCAAATTCAATTTCGGCTTCACCGCCAAGCTGAGTAGCTCGCACTTGTTGCGGGCTTTTTGATTGCGGTCAGTTGTTTTTGACGAGGCACCGGCTTAAACTGAAGCCAGATGGATTCGATTCAGTCTGGAGGAGGCGAGTACCATGGCAAAAGAAGTGACACCGGTAGCAGCCGGCATTGGGGTTGACTACCTGCTGAGCTTTGATCAGCCGCAGCCTGATCGTGAGGTGCGACTGGCGTTGAACCCAGTTGTTGCGTACTTACGCCCTTATCAAGGGGGTTATCGCTTCAGCTCAAATATGGGCCCGACTAGCCTCCGAGTGCGCTTGAAGCATGCGCTAGGCCTCGATCCTAAGGCATTTACGCTTCAATCAACCAGCGCGGCTTTTGACCAGCTGCTGTGATGGGTTCCTGGTCTTCTCATGGGGTACGAAAAAATCAGCCACTTTCTCGAATAGAGAAGGTGGCTTTTTGATGATCGCACAAAAAATCCGCCCAGTTTGATGACTCAAACTGAGCGGATTCATTAGTTAAGCGACTGCTTGGGCGGCTTTCCCGAGCCGGCGCCGGTCGATCCATTTGCGTAGCTGTTCGATCAAGAAGATTGGAATTGGAATGGCGAAGAGGAAGAGCCAGTCGGCACCTTGAAGTACGGTGGTGTTGAAGAGTTCTTGAACCCCTGGCGTCATGGTCAGGAAAGCGAACAGGATGACTTCAAACACGATCCCATACCAGACCCGGCGGTTGGAGAACAGGCCCACTTGCATGACCGAAGCGGTCTTAGTCCGGCAGTTAAGCGCGTTGGCAATCTGGGAGAAGACAATCGCGCCGAGCACCATGGTGGTTGCCCGTGAGTAAACCTGACCGGAGGCTGCTAAGGCAATGCTTGGCCAGCCGTTTTGGACGTTGACGAAGAAGTAAGCAAACGTCGAAACGACTGAACTGATCAGACCATACCAGAGGAACGCTTTCCAGACGACGGATTTGTTCATCAGGTGCGCATTCTTAGCGCGCGGCGGCTGCTGCATGATCCCAGGTTCAGCGCGTTCAGAACCCAGACCCAACGCAGGCAGCATGTCGGTCCCAAGGTCAACGGTCAGAATCTGCATGACGGTCATTGGCAGTGGAATCAAGCCGCCAGAGAACAGGAACAAGGCTGATGGCACCGCTTCTGGCACGTTCGAGGTGAGAATGTAGGTCAGGAACTTTTGCAGGTTGGAGTAAACGGTCCGACCTTCTTCAATCGCCGCAACGATTGAAGCAAAGTTATCATCGGTGAGGATCATGTCTGCGGCATCCTTAGCAACATCCGTGCCAGTGACCCCCATGGCGACGCCGATATCGGCCTTCTTCAGCGCCGGGGCATCGTTGACCCCGTCACCGGTGGAAGCGACGATTTCGCCGTTCTTCTGCAGCGTGGATACAATCTTGTACTTCTGTTCAGGGGCGACCCGGGCGAAGATGATTTCACCCTTCAGGGCATCCTGCAGGTCGGCTTCACTCATGGCTTCAAGCTCGGTACCAGTAACGACCCGGGCCTTGTCTGAGGTCAACCCGATTTTAACCGCGATCGACTTGGCGGTCAGGGAAGAGTCCCCGGTGACCATGATGATCTTGATGTTGGCTTCGTGGCACTTCTTGACCGCGTCGTAAATTTCTGGACGCGGCGGGTCAGCCATCACAGTTAACCCGACGAAGGTCAAGTGGTTTTCAGCTTCTTCAATCGTCATCGCGTCCAGCTGCTTTTCTTGGTCTGCTTCAGCCGGTATTTCCCGGTAGGCAGCCGCCAGGGAGCGCAGGCCCAACTTTGCGTACTTAGTGTTGGCAACGTCGATGGCGCGACGGTCGTCTTCGGTGATTGGCCGGACTTTGCCGTCGACTTGAATCGTGTCGCACTGGTGAACAATGTCAGACAGGGAGCCCTTGACGCAAATGGCCAAGGTCGAGTCATTGATCTGATGCACCGTGCTCATCCGCTTGCGGTCGGAATCAAATGGAAATTCTTTGAGCCGCGGTGTTTCTTTGGTGGCAGCCGCCAGGTCGAAGCCAGCTTTTTGAGCCAAGATGACCAAAGCAGCTTCGGTTGGGGTACCCAAAATTTTGGGCTTCCCGTTTTCCTTGTCCTGCTGGACTTGGGTGTCGTTGTTCAAGGAAGAAACGCGCACCAGCAGGCCAAGCTCTGGTTCCTTCATCGGGTCGACTTTTTGTCCGTCTAATTCGATGTGACCATTGTTCACATAGCCCTGACCCGTAACTTTGTATTCCTTGCTGCGAGTCCAGACGTGATTGACAGTCATTTGGTTTTGCGTCAGCGTCCCGGTCTTATCCGAGCAGATGACGGTGGTCTCGCCAAGGGTCTCAACGGAGTTCAAATCCTTGACCAGCGCGTGTTTCTTGGCCATGCGCGTGACGCCTTGGGCCAGACTCAAGGAGACGGTCGGAAGCAAACCTTCAGGAATGAAGGCGACGATCATGCCCAGCGCAAAGATGAAGGCCTTGGCGACGGGGTAGTGGACGAAGAAAATTGAGGCAACGAAAAATGCGACGCCGATCCCGATGGCAATGATAGAAATCTGTCGGGTCAGGTGATCCAGCTCAATGGCCAACGGGCTCTTGGCCTTTTCCTGCTGCTGGGTCAGTGCCGCGATTTTACCAAATTCGGTGTGCATCCCAGTGGCGATTGCGACCGCTTTACCAGTACCGGCACCAATGGTGGTCCCAGCATAAATCAGGTTACTTTCGGCAAACTGACCTTCGCCTGGGTCGTACTTCACAAACTTGGATTCTGGCACAGATTCGCCAGTCAGGGCGCTTTGGTCGACTTGCATAGAAGTTGCTTCGATCAACCGGGCATCAACTGGAATCGCGTTACCGGCTTGAAGCATAAAGACGTCACCTGGCACCAGCTCGGTCGCGTTTTTCTGCTCCAACTTACCATCGCGGTAAACCTGGGTGAATGTTGGCAGCATGGCCATCAACGAATCAGTGGCCTTTTTCGCCTGAAATTGTTGCCAGTAGCTGAACAGGCCGTTGATGATGTCAACCAACCAGATCGCGATCCCCAGTTCAAGTGTCCCGGAAAAGATCGCCACAAACCCCGAGACCCACAGAAGAATCGCCATCAAACTGGTGAAGTTCTTGATGAATGCTTTGAAGCGTGATTCTCCCTGAGCTTTGGTGATCGTATTATCCCCGTACTGGGTGAGCCGCTTTTTTGCTTCGGCCTCACTAAGCCCAGTGGCGGTGGTGTTGAGGTCCTTCAAGACCTCATCGGGTGAATCAGTCGCGTACTGCGCTTTTTTTTCTGTTGCAGACATAATCTATCTAACCTCCACGTTTCGGCAAGCGCCGAAAAAATGGCCCGGCTGGGCCGGGCACCCCAAACTTTACGGACCATAAAGCCGCATGGTTCATAGGGACATTCTAACGCTTTGCGCGAAATTGAACACCCATTTTTGCGCTTTGTTCAAGCGGGTTAAACGCATGCACGCAAAACGCCAGCCGACTCGCGCTGGCGGGCCAAACTGGCGTACTGACAAAATGAGAAAACGATTAATTTGCATGGATCAAATCGCGGAGTTCACCGATCAGCTCGTTGGGATGGCGAGTAGCGCGCGCCACGGTTTTGATATTCAGCAGGTCCATGGCGGTCAGGTTATGAGAGATAGAATTCTTGCCGTAGGAGCCCGTCCCTAGCGTCAGCGACGGGGTCAAGTGGTTGAACAAACCGCCAATTCCGCCCAAGGACGCAGGCGAGTTGACCAGAATCCGGCACGCTGGCATGCGTTCACCAAACGCGGCGATCACTTTTTCGTCGGTGGTGTGAAGCGCCGCGGTGTGGCCGAGGCCGCCATAGTTAAGCAGGCCTTGGCACAGGTTGAAGGCGCTGGCCTGGTCATTGGCGATGTACAGGCCGAGCACCGGGCACAGCTTCTCCCCAGACAGCGGGAAGTTCTGGCCAATCCCATCAAGTTTGGCAATCAGCAATTTGGTGCCTTTCGGGACTGTAATGCCGGCCAGCCGCGCGATTTTCTCAGCACTTTGACCGGCAATCGGGCCGCGTACAGTGTGTCTTTGCGGATCGATGACGGTCCGGCTGAGCTGCGCGATTTCACTTTCCGGCACAAAGTAGGCACCGCGCTGGCTGAACGCCTTGCGAACAGCCGGGTAAATGGCCCGATCGACAACGATGCTGTTTTCTGAGGCGCAGACCATCGAGTTGTCAAAAGACTTACTTAATAGGATATCGTTGACCGCTGAAGCGATGTCCGCGGTCTTTTCTATATAGGCAGGGGCGTTGCCCGGGCCGACGCCCAGGGCGGGCTTACCAGTCGAATAGGCGGCCTTGACGAGGCTCGGCCCGCCGGTCGCCAGCACCAGCGCGACGCCTTGATGATTCATGAGGGCACTAGACGCCTCGATGCTGGGGTGGTGAGTGCATTGAATGAGGCCGGCTGGGGCCCCGGCCTTGACCGCGGCGGCTTCGAGGATTTTGACCGTGGCAGCGCCGCACTGCTGGGCCTGTGGGTGCAGGCCGAAGATGATGGCATTGCGAGTTTTAAGTGCGAGAATTGCTTTAAAAATAACCGTGGATGTCGGGTTGGTCACAGGGGTGACGCCGGCCAAAATGCCGAGTGGTTCTGCGTATTTAGTCAGTCCGTTGACGCGGTCTTCCTCAATCATGCCGACGGTTTTCACATCTTTGATCGAATTCCAGATGTATTGGCTCGCGTAGATGTTTTTGATGGCCTTGTCTTCGGCATTGCCGCGGCCAGTTTCCTTCCAAGCGAGAAATGCCAAGTCCTTGGCGTGCGCACGGGCGGCGGCTGTCACCGCCTGGGTGATGTTGTCGACTTGTTCCTGGGTGAATCGAGAGTAGGTGTTGAACGCGAGCTGAGCCGTGCTGACCAAGGTGTTGACTTCGGTGCTTGGGTCCGCCTGACGTTCAGCGTGTTTCATTGCAGCAACTTTTGCCATGATGATCGACCTTTCCGTGTCTGATTACCTTCATCCTAACGTCTTGAAAACAAATGTAAACACGCTGAAAACATGGTATAACAGGTGATGAGCGACGTTTCAAACGAGCCTTGGCCAGTGCGCTGATGACGCTCAGGGCACACTGTCTGTTCATGATTTCACTAGAGGTTCCCATTTTTTGCAACCGAATACATATTTTCTGAACTGGTACAGAAAAATATTTTGCCGAAACAGGCGCGCAAAAGGTCTGAAAGAACGATGGGGCCGCCGTGGTATAATAAGTCGATAATAAAGATGGAGGACAGGCTATGCAGGATTTTCTCAGTAATATACTGCGCTGGTCGACGGTGACCAATCTGATCGACATTCTTGTCGTTTGGTATGTGGTCTATCGCCTGATCATGCTGGTTCGTGGGACCAAGGCCGTCCAGCTGCTCAAGGGCGTGTTCGTGATCGTGGCAATCAAGGTCGTGTCCCTGATCCTGCAGCTGCACACCGTCGGCTACATGGTCGACATGATCATCACCTGGTCGGTACCCGCAATGGTCATCATTTTTCAACCAGAAATTCGGCGCGGGCTGGAGCACTTGGGCCGCGGCTCGGTTCTGCCATGGACGCGCACTGACGAGCATCAGCAGGAAGAGCGACTGGTCAAGGAGCTGGACAAGGCCATTCAATACATGAGCAAGCGGCGGATTGGCGCGTTGATCACGATTCAGCAAAACACTGGCCTCGAGGATTACATTGAAACGGGGATTCCCATTGATGCGGATGTATCGGGGGAACTGCTGATCAATATTTTCATTCCCAACACGCCGCTACACGACGGGGCGGTGATCATTCGCGATAACCGCATCGCCGTCGCCGCCGCCTACCTGCCGCTTTCGGAAAGCAGCCTAATCCCCAAGGAATTAGGGACTCGGCACCGGGCCGCAGTCGGGATCAGCGAAGTGACCGACGCGCTGACGGTTGTCATCTCCGAGGAAACAGGCGGGGTGACCGTCACGACCAACAACCATTTGATCCGCGATTTGACGCGGACGGATTACCTGAAGCTGTTCAAGGCTCAGCTGATTCCACAAGACACCGAGAAGCAGAATCGGTTCCAGACGTTCTTCTCTGATTTGAAACGCAAGGGAGGGACCAAGCGATGAAATTTGACTTTAGCAAACTCTGGGACAGCAAGTGGTTCTACCGGGTCCTCGCCTTAGTGCTCGCCATCGCGCTTTTCGGTTACGTCAATGCGGAGCAAATCAATCGGGCGCAGAATAATGGCAACAATGGCGCCGCAGTCACGGCGACGACCAAACGCACGCTGCGAGTGCCCTTGGAGTTGAAGGCGGACACCGACAAGTATTTCATCACCGGTTATCCGCAGCGGGTGACGGTGGATCTGGAAGGCAGCACCAGTTTGGTTACCATGACTGCCAACACGTTGAATTTCCGCGTTGTCGCGGATCTGACCGGCCTTGGCGTGGGCACCCACACCGTCCGGCTCAAGGAGCAGGGGTTAAACAAAGACCTCACTTATGCCATCAAACCGCAGACCATTAAAGTGACGATTCAGGATCGGCGCACGCGCAAGATGCCGATTCAAGTCAAGTACAATGCAGATAGTCTGGCGCCTGGCTACAGTGCGGATACGGCCCAGTTGAGTTCGGAAACGGCTGAGGTCACTGGCGGTAAAGGCGAAATCAACCGGGTATACCAAGTGGTCGCGAACCTTGTGATGACGCGCAACACCAAAGCTGACGTCGATCAAGAAGTCCTGCTTCAGGCGCTGGATGAGGACGGCAACACATTGAACGTGGTCCTTTCTCCAGCGACAGTTCACGTTCACCTGCCAGTCAGTCTGCCGAGCAAGAAGGTCGCGGTGGTCTTGAAGCAAACCGGGACGGTGCCCCATGGCACCAGCTTCACGTTGAATACTGACACCACGACTGCCACGATTTATGGCACACGCGCGGCACTGAAAAAAATTGACACGCTGACCGTGCCGATCGACATCTCAAAAATTAACAAGAGCACCTCACTGACGGTTCGCCTGAGCACGGCGGCCACTGGTATTGTTTCCAGCGCTCCGCGGACCATCAAGGTTCAGGTGACCCTGATGACGGATCCCACTGCCGGCGGTACCGGCGCAAGCGAGTCGAGCAGCAGTAGTGACTCGTCCAGCGTCTCGAGCGCATCGAGCAGTTCTGTGGAAAAATAAATCAACCATAAAAAATTCAGAAATGAGGCATTTGGCATGACGAAGTATTTTGGCACTGACGGGGTTCGAGGTATCGCAAATCAGGAGCTGAGTCCGGAGCTCGCGTTTCGGCTGGGGCGCTGCGGCGGGTACGTACTGACTGAGCACGCGAAGGACACGGCAAAAAAGCCCTTGGTGCTGGTCGCTCGCGATACCCGTGCATCTGGTGAAATGCTGGCCGAATCCTTAATCTCCGGCCTGCTGTCAGTAGGCATTGAGGTGCTGTCACTAGGCGTCATCACGACGCCTGCAGTGGCGTATCTGATCAAGGTGCAAAGCGCCGACGCCGGCATTCAGATTTCCGCCAGTCACAACCCGGCAGAAGACAATGGCATCAAATTCTTCGGCCCGGATGGCTACAAGCTGTCAGATGAAACCGAAGATGAGATCGAAGCCTTGCTGGATGCCCCGGAGGATACCTTGCCGCGCCCGGCGGCCGAGGGTCTAGGCCACGTCAATGACTATCCTGAAGGCGCACTCAAGTATACGCAGTTTCTCGAGCAGACCTTGTCAGATGATTTGACCGGGATTCACGTCATACTGGATGCGGCGAACGGGGCCACGAGCGCTTTGGTGGCGCGTCTGTTTGCTGATCTGGACACGGAGTTTGACACCATGGCGACTCATCCTGACGGCATCAATATCAATAAGGGCGTTGGCTCGACGCATCCGGAAGCACTGGCCAAGTTTGTGGTCGAAAAAGGGGCCCAAGTCGGGCTGGCTTTCGATGGTGATGGTGATCGGTGCATTGCGGTGGATGAAAATGGCCAGATCGTTGACGGCGACAAGATCATGTTCATTTTGGGCAGCTACATGAAGGCCCAGGGTCGGCTTAAGCAGGACACGGTCGTGACCACGGTCATGTCCAACCTGGGGATGTACAAAGCGCTTGAAGCAAACGGCATGAAGTCGGTTCAGACCGCAGTTGGCGACCGGCATGTGTCCGAGGAGATGCGGGCGCACGGGTACAACATTGGCGGCGAGCAAAGCGGCCACGTGATCTTGTTCGATTACCACAACACCGGGGATGGCATGCTCACCGGCATTCAGCTGCTGAATGTGATGAAGAAAACGGGCAAGCCGCTGTCCGAACTGGCTGCGCCGGTGCACACTTACCCGCAAAAGCTGGTCAACGTTAAAGTTTCGGACAAGAATAACTGGCAACAGTACCCTGCGATCCAGGCCGCAATTGATACGGTCGAAAAAGAGATGGCCGGCGACGGCCG
Organism: Lacticaseibacillus sp. 53-4; assembly: GCF_016861805.1. Taxonomy (NCBI): domain Bacteria; kingdom Bacillati; phylum Bacillota; class Bacilli; order Lactobacillales; family Lactobacillaceae; genus Lacticaseibacillus; species Lacticaseibacillus sp. 53-4. Next base: position 39,296 of record NZ_BOLT01000001.1, on the reverse strand, counting down.
CGTGCTGGTTCGGCCAAGTGGGACCGAACCGCTGCTCCGGGTGATGGCAGAAGCTAAAACTACAGACCTGGTCAATCAGTATGTCGATCAGATTGTCGCCGTCGTCAAAAGCGAAATGGGCGGCGAAGCGTAAAGTATTTAATCAGGCCCTTGGCTCAGTGATTACCGAGCCAAGGGTCTTTTTTTGAGGTTATTTGCTATACCAATCTTATTAATAATCCCTATACCACCAGACGTTTTTGTTGACAGTATCCAGACACAGCACTATATTTGGACATAAATCATATGAACCAATATTCAGAAAATGGTTTATACCAATAAAATGAAACGGATGTGGGATTATGTGCGGAATTGTCGGTGTCGTTGGTAAGGAAAATGCCCCGGAGGTCTTGCTCAAGGGCCTGGAAAAGCTGGAGTACCGCGGGTATGACTCGGCCGGTCTCTACGTGAACGACGGTCAAGGCCACGATCACCTCGTCAAGCGGGTGGGGCGGATTAGCCAACTGGTGGCCGCCGTCGGGCCCGAGGTGCAGGGGACCATGGGCATTGGCCATACGCGTTGGGCGACAAACGGCAAGCCGACGATTGAAAACGCGCACCCGCACGTCTCAAACGATGAGCGGTTCTACCTGGTGCACAATGGCGTGATCACGAACGCTGCGGCCTTGCGGGCCAAGTATCTCGGCGACGTGCCCTTCGCCGGTCAGACGGACACCGAGGTGGTGGTCCAGCTGGTGGCCTTTTTTGCCCGCGAAGGACTGAGTGCCAAGGCCGCCTTTGCCAAAACACTGAGCCTGCTTGAAGGCTCCTATGCGTTCTGCCTCGCAGATCGCACGGATGCCGATCACCTGTATGTGGCCAAGAACAAGAGTCCACTGCTGGTTGGCAAGGGGCAAGGCTTCAATGTCGTCGCCTCAGATGCCTTGGCGATGCTTCAGGAAACCGATCAGTTCATCGAGCTCAATGATGGTGAACTCGTCACGCTCACTGCCGATGACATCGCGATTGAAAATGCGGCCGGCGAGCGTCTGGACCGGGCGCCAATCACCGTCAGCATCGACGCGGCTGACGCGGAGAAGGGCACTTTCCCGTTTTACATGCTCAAGGAAGTTTCCGAGCAGCCGGCCGTGATGCGGCGCTTGATTAGCCGGTACGTCGACCAAGCCGGCGCCCCGCAGTTCGATCAGGCGATGCTCAAGGCGCTAGCCTCAGCAGATCGGCTTTACATTGTCGCGGCCGGCACCAGCTATCATGCCGGGCTGGTGGGGCAAAGCCTGTTTGAGCAGCTCGCCAAGGTGCCAACGGAGGCTTACCTTGCCTCTGAGTTTGGCTATCACCAGCCGCTGCTGTCAGCCAAACCGATGTTCATTTTTCTCACGCAAAGCGGCGAGACCGCGGATATTCGGCAGGTGCTGGTGAATGTCAAGCAGGCAGGCTACCCGTCATTGACCTTAACCAATGTGATCACCTCAACTCTGGCGCGTGAGGCAGACTATGCCGTTGAGTTGGCGGCCGGGCCGGAAATCGCCGTTGCCTCGACCAAGGCGTACACGGCACAAGTGGCCGTTGAGGCGCTGCTGGCCAAGGCGTTGGGCATGGTGAAACAGGTCCCAGCAGCGGCCGCGTTCGACGTCGCCCACCAGCTCAGCCTGGCCGCGACCGGCCAGCAGGCGCTGATCGACCAGCAGGAGCAGCTTCATCTGCTAGCCACAGACATGTTCGGTAACACCCGCAACGCCTTTTTCATTGGGCGTGGCACCGATTACTTTGTGAGCCTGGAAGCGGCGCTGAAACTGAAGGAAATCTCTTACGTGCAGGCTGAAGGGTTTGCGGCAGGGGAGCTGAAGCACGGCACGATTGCCTTGATCGAGCAAGAGACGCCGGTGGTCGCCTTCATCACCGATCCGGTGACGGCGGCTCGCACGCGCAGCAACGCCGAGGAGGTTGAAGCGCGCGGCGCCAAGGTGCTACGGATTGCTTCCGCCAGCTTGGCCGAACCGGGCGATCAGGTGATCGTCGATGACCTCGATCCGCTGCTGACACCGCTTCTGACCATCATTCCCGGGCAGCTGCTGGCCTACTTTACCAGCCTGGACCGCGGTTATGACGTCGACCGGCCGCGCAATCTGGCCAAGTCGGTGACCGTCGAATAATCAACCAAAAAGTCCCCATCATCAGCCTGCGCAAGTGCGCAAGCAGGTGATGGGGACCTTTTTTCTGCCATTCATGTGGTGTTAGCCGATGAAGTTGTGGCTCTGCAGGGCGGTTTCGGAGTAGTCATCCGCCGGGCCGTAGCCGTGGCTCAGGAGGTCGTTGATGTACAGCCGATTGTAGATGAATGAGAACACTAGGCCGACCAGCGCCCCACCAAAGCCGAGCGTCGGCACGCCCAAGATGATCGTGATGGCCAGAAGAATGAAGAACCATTTCCAGTCGCCGCGAATCAGCGGGACGAACAGCCCAAAGAAGAACATTGTCCACGAAAAGCCGATTTTGGCCTGCTTGATCTGCCGCGTGGCCGGATTTATCAGATTGATTTTCATATGATTGCCCCACCCCCAAGTTTGATGACATGATGTCTGCGCTAATTATAGCGAACTGTGGCGGCTATAGATAGAAAAGATGGCGGCGTCAATTTTGTTGGTGCTTGGCGGCCGCGAGCACTGGCCGTCAGCCGCGTTTTGATGTGATAAACTGATGGCAGCGGAGGGATGTCGATGGTCAAAAAATACAACTGGCTGTGGCTCGATCTGGTCGTGATGATTGGTTTGTTCATCAGTTCCAGTATGCCGTATCACGCTCAGAGCCTCGTGCCCGAGCTGAACACACTGCTGCCGGCGCATTCAGGCTGGGCGTTTTTGAATCACATCGATTTTTACTGGGCGGCGCAGCACGTTTCGATTCAGGCCATGGGATTGTCTGGACTGGTTGAGTTTTTCCTGCGTAAGCTGGCCCATTTTGGGAGCTTTTTTCTCTTTGGCCTGGCGGCTTTTCTGGGGCTGCGAGACTGGGTCAAGCCGCGGTGGCTGAGACTGGTGTTGACCCTGTTCAGCAGTACTGGGGTCGCGGCCTTTGATGAGTTTCACCAGATGCTGACGGCCGACCGCACGCCGCTGTTTCAGGACGTGATGCTGGATACAGTCGGGGCGCTGCTCGGAATCCTGGTCGCACTGCTGGTTGCCAGTCGGCGCCGTCAGCACAAGAAGCGCGCCGCGACGCGTTGAATAGCCCCTGTTTTTTTGCTATACTCAATAGCGTTTATGTCCATACTAATTTTTCGAAAAGAGGGTTTAAGATGTCAGGACATTCCAAGTGGCACAACATCCAGGGCCGGAAGAACGCTCAGGATGCCAAGCGCGGTAAAATTTTCCAAAAAATCTCCCGTGAGCTTTTCATGGCAGCAAAGCAAGGTGGTTCTGACCCAGACAACAACCCGTCGCTGCGGTTGGTCATGGATAAAGCCCGGGCTGCCAACATGCCCAAGGACAATATCAAGCGCGCGTTAGATAAAGCCGAGGGTGGCGACACCACTCAGTATGATGAAGTCCAATACGAAGGTTACGGCCCGGCTGGCATCGGTGTGTTGGTCGAAGCGCTGACTGATAACAAGAACCGCACCAGCTCCGATGTGCGCGTGGCGATTACCCGTCACGGCGGCACCATGGCTGGCGCCGGCGCGGTTTCATATATGTTTAATCGTAAAGGCTACTTTGTGATCGATCGCGAAGGGCTGGACGTTGATGAGGATCAAATGCTCGAGGCTGTTCTTGAAGCCGGAGCGGAAGATTTGCAGACTTCAGACGACGAGTTTGAAATTTACACCGACCCTAAAGATTTCGCCGCTGTGCGCGATGCGCTTGAGTCCCAAGGCTTCCATTTCACGACTTCCGAGCTGACGATGGTTCCGGAAAACACGGTGCCGATTCCAGAGGACAAGCTTGAGACCTTCCAGAACATGATTGATGCGCTGGAAGATAACGACGACGTGCAAAACGTCTACACCTCGGCCAAGTGGCCCGATGAAGATCCCGCCAACTAAGGCAATTTGAGTCAAATGCGATTCATGCACCCCTCAACTTCTGAGGGGTGTTTTTGTGTCCCTAGCGAAATCTTTTGGCGAGGTGAGAAAGATGGAGGCTGGACTGCTTGAGATATTTGAAAAGGCGCGCGCCGCACTGGCCAGTGATGTTTATTTTCTGCCCAAACCCACTGGCGTGACTGTGCTGATCCGAACGGCAACCGGCTGGGGCGAGGCTACGGTTCGGACGCTTGGGGAAGGGGCCAGCTGGATCAGGGCGTTGAAGTATGACGCCGGGATGAACGTTGCCGAAACCAGAAGACCGCAGCTCGGGGCGCTGCCGTTGGCGCAGCTTGGCATCACGCTGCGACTCAGTACAGTGGGCGACTACACGAATCAGGAGGCACTCGTCGCACGGCTGATCTACGGCGTACCAGGCCTAGACGAATGGACCGCCCCGATTGTCGAAGACTTGGTCGATCGGTTGAATCAGCAGCGGATGCTTGCGCTGTGTGGCCCGACCGGCAGCGGCAAGACGACGCTCCTGTATCAGGTGGCGACGGCGCTGGGGCAGGCGCGCATGGTGATGACGATCGAGGACCCGGTGGAAATCGCCGCCCCGGCGTTTTTGCAGCTGCAGGTGAATCCCGAGGCGGGAATGAGCTACGCCAGTTTACTGAAGGCAGCGCTGCGGAAGCGGCCCGATGTGCTGGTGATCGGCGAGATCCGGGATTTTGAAACGGCGCAGGCGGCGTGTGAGGCCGCAATTTCCGGGCATGTGGTGCTGACGACGGTGCACGCGAAGCAGGCGGCGCAGGTGCCGCTGCGGTTGACTGCGCTTGGGGTGGCCAGGCCGCTGGTGCAGGCGGCGCTGCGCATGAGCGCGGATGTGCACCTGGAAAGCGACCCAGTGGTCCACCCGGTGGTTTCGGTGCTGGTGCACGAGGAGGCAGCAAATGACTAAGCGGCGGTTAGCCTTGGCCACTCAACTGGCCGTTTGTGAACAACTCAGTCAGGAATTGTCCGCTGGGTTTTCACTGCGCCAGGCCCTGACATTGATCACATTGACCTTCAAGGAGCAAGCCGCATTGTGGCGGCTGCTGGACGAGCGACTCGCGGCGGGCAACGGTCTGGGCGAAAGCCTAGCCGAGCTTCACTTTCATCCTCAAATTATCGCGCAGCTAAGGCTGGCGGAGCACCACGGCCACCTGGCAAGCGCGCTTCACGATGCCGCGGCACTGGTGCGGGTGCAGACGACTAGCCGCCACAAACTCAGACAGCTCATGGTGTATCCGGTGCTTTTACTTGGTCTGCTGGGAGTCATCCAGACAGTGTTGTTGGTGGGGGTCTTGCCAATGCTGGGCGGCACTCACGCGAGCTTCGTCCGCACGGAGCTGATTGGCGGCGGTGTGCTGGCCATGCTGTTGGGCGGTGGGTTCGTTGCTCTTCGCCGGCTGACCCCGGTCGGGCGCGCCGGCCTGTTTCAGCGCGTGCCGGTCATTCGAGTGCTGGCAATCGAATACTATCAGTATCAATTTGTCAGCGGTCTGGCGCAGTATCTAGGGGCCGGTCTGCCGTTGGTCAGTTACTTTGAGGCGCTTAGTGAGGACGCGGCCAATCCCTTGGTCCCGGTAGGCTTGATGGTGCAAGCCCGCTTGACTGCAGGGGAGTCGATCGAGTCAGCACTGAATCATCGCCTGATTTTTCCCCCGGCGCGGGAACTGCTGCTGATGGGTCAGCCGCAAGCTCTCGTGGAGGCGGGGATGGCGCTGTTTGCCCAGCAGCTGTTGGCGCGATTTGAAGAGCGCATTGAGCGCTGGCTGGCGATGGTGCAACCGGTGATGTTTATTTTGATCGGACTGCAAATCGTCATGATGTATCGAGAATTATTGCTACCGCTTTACGACAATTTAGGAGGATTGCCATGAAGAAACGCAAGGCGTTTACCTTGATCGAGGTGCTGGCAGCATTGGCGCTGATTATTGTGCTGACGTTGACGTTAGTGGTCACGATCCAAGGACAGGTTGAACAGGCGAAGGTGCGTCAAAGCCGGGCAATGGTCGAAACCGTCAACGCGCAAATCACGATTGCGTACGAGCAGCCTGACAGCGACAAAACCGAGTTTCGGAGTGTTGAAGCTTTGGTGCAGGCCGGAATCATTACTAGGGCTCAAAGCAGTCAGCTGGGAGACGTGGCCAATTACTCGGCGGACTCGCCACCAGGATTTAAGCTCAAATGAGACGCGCATTTACAATGGTTGAGGTGCTGCTGGCACTAAGCATTTTCATCATGATGAGTGCCGGCGTGATGGTGGTCGGTCGCGGCCTGGTGATCCGCGAGCGCGAGGAGCAGTTTTTGGCTCAGGTCGTCGACGGGTGGGACCAACTCCGCCAGCACGTCAGACAGGGCGACGGGCAAGGATGGATGACCATTACGACTCAGCGCGTGAGGTTTCAGGAGCAAGGCGCACTCGGTGCAGGTGATTATTTCATTGCGCTGCCAGATTCGCTGTCGCTGTCCCCCATTGGGGTGTTAACAGCCAGCGGACTCAAGACTTCCAAGGTGCAGTACAAATTTTTTGCGAGTGGGGCCGTCGACAGTGGCACCATCGTATTTCGCCGAGGCAATGGCAAGTATGTGAGGCTGGTGGTCATGATGCAGTGGGGGGTGATGGTACGCAAGAACGAATGAGAAAGGCGAGTGTGTTGGCGGAGCACCTGGGCGCGCTGATCGTCACCGCCATTTTGGTGAGCTGGTTGACCCTGCTGGCCCATCAGTATCAGGTGCAGGTGATGCCAGTGCGGCAGGCAGTGGCGGTTCGCTATGCCGCTCGCACCGCGCTGGCGGCCCATCCCGGTACTGGTGAAACGACGGTGTGGTTTGGAAAAGAGACCTACGCGGTCGCAATCAAGGCCGATGGGGTGGAGGTGCGGCAAACGGATGGACAAAAATTCTGGTTTCCATTCAGCGATGACGCTCGCTGAGGTGCTGGTGGCCTTGGCGCTGATGAGTGGCTTGCTGCTGATCTGGCGGCCGGTACTGGGTGCGGTGCGTCAGCTGCCCAATCTAAATCAAGAGGTGGCCATGCTGCAAATGGCGAACACGCTCACCCCGTACATGGCCAAAAGGGCTGAATTCAAAACTGTCATGCCGACTTCTTTATACTATAACGTGCCGGACCGCGACCCAACTCCCGTGACCGGTGGCGTTCAATATCAGCACCTCAAACTAGAGGTTCGGCGCACCGCTTCTGGATCCTACCTTCAAGGGTCAGGGACCGAGAGTGGCCCCGGCACCACACCGCTGATTTATGGGGTGGCCAAGATTCGGTTGACTGACATTGGTCCGGGCAGCGTGCGTTATGAGTTGTTTATGCTCAGCGGCGCCCGCCTGACAGGAGTGCTCAATGATAAAACGACGCGCTAGTGCACTACTGAGTGCTATCATGCTGCTGCTTTTGGTGACGCTTGTCAGCACTGCCGCGTTGCGGCAGTTTGCCAGCTGGCGAGTCACCTATACCCGGCAGCTGCAGCTCGAAGAGCAAGCGTTCACTGCAGCATACGAAAAATGGAAGCGGACCCAATCCCCGGAATCCGGGGGTGAAGTTGTGCAGCCCTGAACATTATCAGCTTGAATAAGCCCCCCTGCATCGGTAGAATGGTTTTGTACGATTATAAGGGGGCAACAGCGTGGCCAACGAGCACATGGAAACACTGTATCAGGCACTGGATCAAGCAACCAGCCTGCTGCATAAGCAGGTCAAGACTAGTTACTTTGAGGCGGCAACAGAGGCGGGTGAGGACCTGCTTGCCGGCACGATCACCGTTCAAGACGGCGTGCCGGATCAGGGGACCGTCAGCAAGCTGACCGCCATTTTTGATCCTCTGGATCTGACCACTTTTACCGCCGAGGAATGCCGGCAGGCGTTGCAGCTGGTCCTGGTCAAAGCCATTCAAATCGATGCTATCGAACCGAATAAGCAAGTGACGCCGGATGCGATGGCCGAGCTGGCAACCTTTATTGCCAGTGTCTTCCTGCAGCCGGTTCCTGAGGCGCTCACCGTTGCCGATTTGGCGGTGGGGACGGGGAACTTGCTGTTTGCAGTGATGAATCAGCTGAAAACAGCCCTGAATGTTAAGGTCAAAGGCGTGGGTGTCGATAACGACGAGACGCTGCTGGCGTTTGCGGGAATGAGCAGCCAGATGCAACACCAAGATGTTGAGCTGCTGCACGAGGACGCACTGGGGCCGCTTGCGACCCACGATGCGGCGCTTGTCGTGTCCGACCTGCCAGTGGGCTTTTACCCGCTTGATGAGCGAGCTAAGCAATTTGCCACTGCGGCCAAAAGCGGGCACTCGTATGCGCACCACCTGTTGATCGAGCAGAGCCTGCGGGCGCTGAAAGCTGGCGGCCTCGGGCTATTTTTCGTACCGAGCACGGTGTTCCAGTCGAGTGAGGCAGAAGGCTTGACGGCCTGGCTGACGGCCAGTGCCCACTTTCAAGGCTTGCTCAACTTGCCGCAGTCGCTGTTTGCCAAGGCTTCGGCGCAAAAGTCGCTGTTGATCCTGCAAAAGCCAGGAGCCGGAACTAAGCAGGCCAAGCAAGTGCTGATCGGGTCGTTCCCTGAGCTTACCGATCGGGATGCATTCAGTAAATTCATCGACTCAGTGCACAGCTGGGCCGCTCAAAATCTAGCGTAGGAGAGATGTTCAAATGCCAAAAATTTTAGCCATTAATGCCGGTAGCTCAACTCTGAAGTGGAAACTGTTCAACATGCCTGAAGAAAAAGTCATCGCCGAGGGCATGGTCGACCGCATGGGGCTGCCGAATTCCGAATTTAAGGTCAAGTACGGCGACGGCCAGAAGTACGTGGTCAACCAGGACATTCCCACCGCGGACATGGCCGTGGATATGCTGCTCAAGGCGCTGCTGGACCTGAAAATCATCAGCGACTACCAGGAGATCCAGGGCGTCGGCCACCGCATTGTCGCGGGGGGCGAACGCTTCAAGGAGTCGGAGAAGCTCGACGAGAAGTCTTTGAAGGAAGTTGAAGCCCTTTCCGAATACGCGCCGCTCCATAATCCAGCGGAAGCAGAAGGGGTGCGCGCCTTTATGAAGCTGCTGCCCGGCGTGCCGGAAGTTGGCGTGTTTGATACCTCTTTCCACACGACGATGCCAAAGATGAATTACCTGTACTCCATTAAGCCGGAATACTACGAAAAATTCGGCGCCCGCAAGTACGGCGCGCACGGCACCAGTCACCGCTACGTGTCCCACCGCGCTGCTGAACTCTTGGGCAAGCCGCTGGAAGACCTGCGAATGGTCACCATGCACTTGGGCTCCGGCGTGTCGATCACGGCGGAAAAAGACGGCAAGTCCTTTGATACCTCGATGGGCTTCACGCCACTGGCTGGGGTGACCATGAGTACCCGCAGCGGCGACATCGACGCCTCACTGGTGGCGTTTTTGATGCAAAAACTCAACATCACCGATCCCGAAAAGATGATCGATATCTTGAACAAGGAGTCGGGAATCTACGCGCTGTCAGGTCTGTCCCCGGATATGCGTGAGCTTGAAAAGACCCGCGATACCCGCCCGGCTTCGCAGCTGGCCATCGACATCTTTGCTAACCGAATCATCAAGTACGTCGCCGGTTACATCGCCGAAATGGGCGGTGTTGATGCCCTGGTCTTTACCGCTGGCATGGGCGAAGGCGACATCGTGATGCGCAAGCGGATCATCGATGGGCTTGCTGTCTTTGGCGCCAAGATCGACGACGAGCGCAACAACGTCATGGCTAAGGAACGCCTGATTTCCAGTGACGATTCCAAGGTTAAGGTGCTGTTGGTGCCAACCAACGAAGAGCTGATGATTGCCCGCGACGTGGTGCGCCTCGGCAAGTAGACAAAGCGGCCCCTGTGGCCGTTTTTTTGAATGGGGGAGCCCAATGACGATTTTTAGTTATGTCTATCTCGCGGTGTTTGTGATCGCCGCCGCGGTGCTGGTCTACGTGCGGACGCAGCTGGTGTTCACGGCCCGGCCCAACCGCTTTTTCCAGTGGTTTTACTGGGCGGCCGCGGTGATGATCGGTATTTTCACGGTGCTGACTAGTCGCACGCCAGCCGACTACATCAGCGGCTTCTTCATCACCGGGATGTTGGGACTGTTCGGCTTTTGGCGCAATGGCGTGACCGCCGATTCCCTGATCACGCGAATTGGGGCGGTCCGCGGGCTGAATACGCTGACGGCGCTTCATCTCACGGTGCTGCCGACGGGGTTGACCGAGGTGGCGCCAATGGTCGGCAGCGTGACGATTGCCAAGCTGCGTTTGTCGCAGTCCCCGGCAGTCCTCAAGGCATTTTTGGATAAAAGAATGGATCCCGCGCGGGTCATCATTGATGAGTGAGATAATTTCATCAAATAATTAAGAAAATGAATACAGCCGCGGTCTCATCGCGTTGAGGCCGCGGCTTTTGTGTGAAACCGGCATGCTTGACTTTGAATGGCGGTAAATCGGCTATTACAATGGAACTACTATGTCGGAGGGAAGTTCATGCAAGCCAAACCAGAACAAGAGCTATCACGCAGTTTAAAAGGGCGCCACGTTCAGCTGATCGCGATCGGGGGCACCATCGGGACGGGCCTGTTTCTTGGAGCGGGCCAGTCGATTCACGTCGCCGGGCCTTCGATCCTTTTGGCGTATCTGATTGCCGGGCTCGTGTGCTTCCTGATGATGCGTGCGATGGGCGAGCTATTGATGTCCGATCTGTCGCAGCATTCGTTCGTCGACTTCATCAAGCGTTACCTTGGCGCGCGCGCGGGGTTTGTTGTGGGGTGGACTTACTGGATCTGCTGGCTGGCGATCGCGATGGCAGAAGTCACGGCGATTGGGCTGTACATTCGGTTCTGGTTCCCGAGCTTGCCGCAGTGGTTGCCGGGGCTAATCGCGCTGGTAATCTTGCTGCTAATGAACCTGATTTCGGTTGGCGTATTCGGTGAAACCGAGTTTTGGTTTGCCCTGATCAAAGTGGGGGCCATCATCGGGCTGATTATTATCGGCTGCTGGATGATCGCGACCCATTATCCGACTGCCAGCGGGCACGCTGCTGTGTCCAATTTGGTCAATTACGGCGGCTTTTTCCCCAAAGGCGTGCGCGGGTTTTTAGCGTCGTTTCAGATGGTGACGTTTAGTTTTGCGGGCATCGAAATGGTCGGCATGACCGCTGGGGAGACGGCCAACCCGAAAAAGGTGATTCCTGAGGCCATCAATGAGTTGCCGGTGCGGGTGATCCTGTTTTATCTGGGTGCGCTGGCGGTGATCATGTGTATCTATCCGTGGTCTGCGGTGTCACCGGACTCGAGCCCCTTTGTTCAGGTGTTCAGTAATGTGGGCATCAGGGCCGCCGCTGACATCATTAACTTCGTGGTTCTCACGGCCGCGGCGTCGGCCTGCAACTCCAGCCTCTTCACCACCGGGCGGATGCTGTTCTCGCTGACCATTGGCACCAAAAACCGAGTCCTAAAGCCGTTTGGACGGTTGTCCCGGCGGCAGGTGCCGGCCAATGCGATCCTGGGCTCGGCGGCTTTGATCGCCATCGCAGTGCTGCTCAATGTTTTCCTCCCCAGTGCCGTGTTCACGCTGATTTCAAGTGTCGCAACGACCAGTTTCCTGTTCGTGTGGGGGATGATCATCCTGGCGCACATCCGTTATCGCCGGCAAAATCCGCACGCGCAAGGATATGTGGCGCCGTTTTATCCGGTAGGCGATTATTTGGTCTTGCTGTTCTTTATCGCAGTTGCTATTATCATGCTTATGTCTAAAACGACTGCGATTCCGGCGCTGCTTGCCGCGGCCTGGGTGATGCTCGTCACCTTTGGCCGGGTCTGGCACGACCGGCACGAACAGAAAGGATCATTGCATGGCTGACCATAACACTCAAGACGAACTTGCCCGCAACCTCTCCGCTCGGCACATCCAGCTGATGGCCATCGGCGGCACAATCGGCACCGGCCTTTTCCTGGGGGCGGGCCAATCCATTCACGTCGCCGGTCCGGCGCTTATTTTTTCCTACCTGCTGGCCGGCGTGATGTGTTTTTTCCTGCTTCGAGCGCTGGGGGAACTGCTGCTGGCCGATTCCGGTGACCGGTCGTTTCTCGATCTCATTCGGCATCACCTGGGGCCTCGAGCCGCTTTCGTCACCGGCTGGACTTATTGGTTTTGCTGGGTCGCGATCGCGATGGCGCAGGTCACGGCGATTGGGGTCTACATCCGCTTCTGGTGGCCAAGCCTACCGCAGTGGCTGCCGGCGCTGGTTGCACTGGTGCTGCTGCTGGCAGTCAACTTGAGCGCGGTGGGGTCGTTTGGCGAGTTCGAGTTTTGGTTTTCGATGATCAAAGTCGTCGCGATTGGGGCCTTGATTGTCATTGGCGCATTCATGATTTTTGGCCACGCGCCAACCACTGCAGGCGCAGCAAGTCTTGCCAACTTGACCAGCCACGGTGGCCTTTTTCCCAAAGGGCTGTGGGGCTTCATGCTGTCCTTTCAAATGGTGGCTTTCTCCTTCACCAGCATCGAGCAGGTGGGGCTAACGGCCGCCGAGACCCATGATCCGAAGCACACACTGCCGCGGGTGCTCAATTCGCTGCCTGTGTTGGTCATTGTGCTGTACGTCGGTGCGTTGATTGTCCTAATGAGTATATTTCCGTGGTCAAAAGTTGCGGCAAACGGCAGCCCGTTTGTGCAAGTGTTCAATAGTCTGCACATTCCCGCCGCGGCCAGCATTGTCAACTTCGTGGTGCTGACAGCCGCTGGTTCGGCCTGCATGGCGGCAATATACAGTGCCGGGCGTTTGTTGTTTGAACTCAGCATCACCCGACCACGGCTGCATGCACTGGCCAAACTGTCAAGGCGCCAGGTCCCGGTGCGCAGTTTGCTGGTCAGCAGTGGGGTCATCGCCGTCGCAGTGGCACTGAACGCCGTGCTGCCGGCCTCTGTGTTCACCCTTGTCACAAGCGTTGCCACAGTCTGTTTCCTGTTTGTTTGGATGATGATCATTATCGCCCATTTGCGGCATAAGAAACGTCACCCCGAACGCGGGCTGTTCTCGGCGCCGCTGTTCCCACTTGGTGATTGGTATGTCCTGGCCTTTTTAGGCTTTGTCTTCGTGGTGATGTTTTTCAGCCGGGACACTGCCATCGCCACTGCCGCGGCCCTGGCCTTGCTGCTGGCGCTCTCAGTGCTGGCCCAGTTGCAGCATCCAAAGAAGTCGTGAGTAAGTAAGTGAAAACGCACCGTTAGCGCGGGTGATAAGCAAATTTGCTTATCGGCGAGCTTGCCGGTGCGTTTTTGTTCGCGGTCAACTAGTCGTGATTGACTAACTGACACCAAGGCAGTAGAATATTCCTGATTATTCATAACTTATATGCAAAAGTCATTCTCATGGCAGGAGGTAGCAGGCATGAATTATGGTTATGCACGGGTCACATCAGCAGCTCAGACAGTTGGTCAGCAGGTTGCGCAGCTCAAAAAATATGGCGTTGATCAGGTTTTCAAAGAAAAATACACCAACAAGCGCGTGAATCGGCACCGCCTCAATTCATTGCTGAACCAGGTGCGGCAGGGTGACACGATCACGGTGACGAGACTGAGTCGGCTGACTGCCAGCCCGAGCGAGGCACTGAATCTGATTAAGACGTTGCGGGAAAAAGGCGTTGCCCTCAACGTCCTTAATTTAGGTGTGATCGACGACACAATCGTTGGGCGGCTGACTGTTAGAATTTTGGCGGCAGTCGTGGAGATGGAAAACACCGGCATTGTTGAGCGCACCCAGGCGGGCAAGGATTTTGCTAAGGCGCACAACCCCGACTATCGTGAGGGCCGCAAGCCGGCACTCACACCAGAGCAAACGCGCAAGATGCTCCAACTGATCGACGAAGCCGGCAAGTCGCAGGCTGAGGTCGCCAAGCTGCTCGGTGTTTCGCAGTCGACGATCTCGCGAGCCTATCGAACTGAAAAGCTAACGATTCAGGCGTATGCGGAAGATGGCGGTATCAGTGCAGCCAGCGCCTATGACCGCCTGGGTGAAGGCGGTCGGGCAATTGTTGCACAAGCTCAGGCGGATGGTAGTTGGCCTGTTGAAGACCCGATTTATGATCAAAAGCCGGCGGGGGTTGACGACGTGACAGCCGCCGAAAGGGCCAAGATGGCCGCCCAGATTGAAAAGTATTTTGGTGACCCGGCTAAGGGCGGCGAGTCCACTCCCAAATAGTGGCTAAAATACGAAGCTGGAGAATTAGCTTGGGTTTGACAGTTTCCGGCCATTGACTCGGCAGGTTTTTGTTCAGAAACTAGTCGTTGCTATCATAAAATCTTCATAATTTAATAGCGGGTATTTCGTACCCGTGCGAGATACTGTCTGTGTACTGAATGTGCACCTGGAATTCTAAACAATGCAATTCTGACTCAAACAAAAACGCCATAAACCCGTTCTCACGGTATTTATGGCGTTTAATACAAACCAATACTCACTAACAATGGAGACGAGGGGAATCGAACCCCTGTCCATCAGCCTTCCTACCAACAGCTCTACACTCATAGTGCGCCTACTTCGGATTTCGCATTGCGCGAGCGCCGACGCGCAGGGCTAACGGCACAATGCTAACCTGATTATCTCTTGGCCGCGCCTTCAGGTGGGAAGGCGACCCGTAGCACTATTGATTGAGACCCAGATCCGGCGCTAGTGCGACACCGGGAGGATCACGCTAAAGACTGTTGTTAGGCAGCCAGAGCGTAAGATGATTCATTATTGTTTGCAGTTAAAACTGTGTTCCGTTGATGACGGAGCCGAGCCTCCGGAGTGCACCACTGGCGAAACGACCAATGTCGAGACCATTACGTCCCCATAACTCGCAAACTACATCCTATCACGCTGTTAAAACCTTTGTCAAAGAACTGTGCAGCGTGCTACGCTGGAATTATAATGAGATAGTGAACGACTAATTAGAAGAGGCTGTTAAATGAAAATCTTGATGATCGAAGATAATGAAAGTGTTGCCCAGATGATGGACATGTTTTTTAAAAAGGAGCAGTGGGAGGTCGACAATGCCTACGATGGCGAGTCCGGTCTGGCCATGTTTAAGGCGGCGCCGGACTCCTTCGACATCATTACGCTGGACTTAAACCTGCCGAAAATGGACGGCATGGAGGTGGCCCAGGAGATTCGGAAGCTGTCCAAAACCGTACCGCTGATCATGCTGACGGCGCGGGACTCCGAAAGCGATCAGGTGCTTGGCCTGGAGTTGGGCGCGGATGACTACGTGACCAAGCCGTTTTCGCCAATCACGCTGGTGGCGCGCATCAAGGCGCTGCATCGCCGGGCAGAGACCGTCGAGCCGGCCGCGGCAGAGCAGCAAAGCGAAGGCGACTTTGACGTGGTCACGGATCACTTCAAGCTGAGCACGAAAACGCGTGAGGCCTTCCTGGACGGCAAGGAGATTGACGGCCTAACCCCTAAGGAATTTGACCTGCTCCACACCTTGGCGGCGAACCCGAAGCAAGTCTTTTCTCGTGAGCAGCTGCTGCAGCTGGTTTGGGACTATGAGTATTACGGTGACGAGCGGACCGTGGATGCGCACATCAAAAAGCTGCGCCAGAAAATCGAAAAGGCCGGGCCGCAAATCATCCAGACGGTCTGGGGAGTCGGGTATAAGTTTGACGATTCCGGGTTGGACCAGTGAAACTGCTCTATCAACAGATGCTGGCGTTTTTCGGCGTTCTGATCGTCGCAATGGCGATTATTTCGGTGATGTTCATTCGCTCGACCTCAAGCACGGTGTGGCAGAACAGCTTTGATCAGCTGGAGGAATACACCGACGTGCTCAAGGATCACGCGGTGGATCCGAACACCTACTTGATCAACACGGAATTTATCGCCCACTCCGAGGAGATTCTGAAGAAGCAGAATGTCCACTTCATGATCTATGATGCCACTAATACTGTGCGCTATCCGCAAACAGCTGAGGGTCAGGCCACCGCGATCGCGGGTAAGTACTGGAAGCAGCTGGAAAATGGCGACGCCGTGGCGCTGCCGGAGCTCACCACGAACCCGCGCAACGGCAAACAGCAGAGCATGACCATTTACTACAAGCCAGTCTTTTTGTCTGGCAAGCTGCTGTTTGTGATCGCAGCCTTCGCGCCGGTCGATAACATCCAAAGCTCGCTGCGCCGAACTGAGTATAATTTGTTCATCGCCTTTTTGCTGTCGCTTTTGGTCGCCATTGTCCTCAGCTATGTGTTGGCGCGGTACCAGGTCAACCGGATCAACCGGTTGCGGCAGGTCACGCACCAAGTCGCGGAAGGCAATTACGATGTCGATGTCAAGATCAACAGTCGCACGCATGATGAGGTTGCCGGTCTAGCCGACGACTTTCAAGACATGGTCGGCTCGCTTCGTGACAGTCAGGCGGAGATCCACCGCCAAGAGGAGCGCCGCCGCCAGTTCATGGCTGATGCCGCGCATGAGATGCGCACCCCGCTGACGACCATCAACGGCCTGCTGGAAGGGCTGGCCTACGATGCGATTCCTGAGGAAAGTAAGGGCGAGTCCATTCAGCTGATGCGCAATGAAACCAACCGGCTGATTCGCCTGGTCAACGAAAATCTGGACTACGAGAAGATCCGGACTAACCAGATTTTGCTGAAGAAACAGACGTTTAACGCGACCGAAGCGTTGGGCGAGATCAAGGTCCAGCTCAAGCAGAAGGCGGAAGACGCCAAGGATAAACTCGTGCTCAAGGCCAGTCCGGACGTTCAGGTCTACGCGGACCGTGACCGGTTTGTTCAGGTGATGGTCAACATCATCCAAAATGCGATTCAGTTCACTCAAAACGGGACGATCACGGTCACGGCCAAAACAGGGTACCATCAAACCGAATTGAGCGTTGCCGATACCGGCATCGGGATGACTGAAGACCAGGTTAAAAACATCTGGGAACGTTACTACAAAGCCGACCCATCCCGGAAGAACACAAAGTACGGCGAATCCGGGTTGGGGCTCGCCATCGTGCACCAACTGGTCACGCTGCACGGCGGCACAATCGATGTGCAGTCCAAGCAGGGTGAGGGGACGACCTTCACCGTTGCTTTCCCGGACCAGGAGACTGCGCCGAAGCAGGCGCCCATTACGCATACGAAATAAACAGACACCCAAGCGCACTTCAGTTGGCTTGGGTGTTTTCGTGGTTTAGGCCGGACTTTCTGTGCGCAACTGTTCACCACACGTGATACAATAGGGCTATTTGATAGGGAATCGAGGATTTACTGTGGAAAAATACTATATCGTCGATAGTTCAATTTTGCCTGACGTGGTTGAGAAGGTCATCGCGGCCCGGACGATGATTGAAAACGGTCAGGTCCGCCAGGTTTCAGAAGCGGTCAAGCAGGTGGGCATCTCCCGGGGGACTTATTACAAGTACAAGGATTATGTGTTCCTGCCTGACGCCGGTCTGGCTCAGCGCAAGGCCGTGATTTCGCTGATGCTTCACCATGATCGCGGGATCCTGTCTGAGGTCTTGACGACGCTGTCCAACGCCGATGCGTCGATTATCACCATTAACCAGAACATTCCGATTCACGACTGGGCCAGCGTCGTGATTTCTTTCGATATCAGTAACCTGACCGGCACGGTTGACAGTCTGCTCGCCGCCTTGAAAAAGTCGCGCGGAGTGACCGATGTGACTCTGATCTCAGTGGAGTAGCGCCAAATCGTTAGATTAAACTTGCAAGTGAATTTAATGAGGTATATTCTAATTTGCAAGTACAAACGTGGGTTATGGGAGTGACCTGCGTTGTCTGAGACGATTATTGTCGTTGGGGGGCTTTTCTGAATGAGCCGGATTGTGAAGCTGTTTTGTGGTGTTTTATTCGCACTGGTCGCGGTACTGCCGGCGCTTTTGCTGGTGGCAATGATTCTACTGATCTCGGTGGTTTTTGCGGGGGTCAGCGCCCCGATTGCCTTGGGGCTGGTACCGCCGCTGCTTGTTCTGGGACTGATTGGTGTCCCGCTGCTTTCGGCGCTTCTGTTGGTGGGCCTCTGGTTTGCCCATTTTCATCAGGCGACGCTGCATGTGCTGGATAACGGGGTCAAGCGTGAGCTGACAATCAAAATCAACTTGACCGGTCGTCAAATCTTGCGCCAGCTGCAAAATGAGACCGTCATCGCACATCACCACGGGGGCAGCTGGTTTTCCGCCTTCGACCACGCCCTTGAAGGATTCTTTCACGACGAGCTGCGCGACTACCTGCTGCATCAGGTCAGCGAGCAGTACGGGCTGGACGTTGAGGAAGTCATGCGCCTGGCGGATGACCAGGATTACCATTTCTCACTTTAACTGAAAACGCGGCTGAGCCATAAAGCGGTTTTAGCCCAAAACACAAGGGCCTCTGAGCCGCGGTTCGTTCTTAGAATCGCGATGCAGAGGCCCTTGTGTACTTGGACGTTGATTTATTATGTCTGGCGCCGATTTTGGGTTCTCATTCGTAGCTGTTGCCGCCGTTGTGGCCGCCGACCAGGCTGGCCCGCTGAATCGCGGTGCCGCCGCGCAGTTTACTTTTGGCGTAGACGACTGCCGTGAAACCAAATTTCGTGCGCAGTGTGTCCACTGTGCGGGCCAAATCGGTCGTGCGGACCTGCTCGGCCACCGGTTGCAAAAGACTGAGCTGCTCGCCGGTGTCTGGACCCAGCCGGCCCGTGTACACGGCGATGTTGCGGATCACCTCGCCATGCCAGTAGCGGCGAAACAGCATGATCAGGGCTTCGTTCAGCTCATCGTTGCGATTGGTGGGGAAAATGCGCAGTGCGTGGCTGAAGCCGCTTTTGCCTGAAGCCTCTGCGGCCGCATAGGAAAAGCCAATGCCGAGGCTGATGCTGCCGGCCTTCTTGTGATGATGGCGGAGCCGGGCGGCCACCTGCTCACCGATTTCCTTGATCACCAGCTCGATTTCGCTTTGAATCGCGTAGTCGCGTGGCAGCACTTGTGAGTTGCCGATGCTTGGTGCTCTAGTCACCACGCGCTTGGCGATGGTGGTGCGATCGATGCCCCAGGCCAGGGCAAACAGCTGCTGGCCGATGATACCCATTTCCTGTTCCAGTAGGTAAGGGTTAGCGTGCGCCAGCTCGTAAATCGTGGTAATGCCCAGCCGCCTAAGATGCGCGGCGGTGCGGTCGGCGATGCTCCACACGGCAGTCATGTCGTCGATCGACCACAGCTTTTCCGGTACCGTGGCGTAGGAGATCTCGCCAATGAGATCCGGCTGATGTTTGGCGTACACATCCAAGGCAATCTTGGCCTGGACCGGATTTTCGCCAATGCCGACGGTGGTGTAAAGGCCCAGCGCATGGTACACCGCCTTCTGGATGCGCTTGGCGACTTCCCGTGGCGTCTTGCCAAAAAGGCGCCAGGAGTGCGTGAGGTCCAGCACCGACTCATCGATCGAATACGGCCACAGGTCCGAATCGGCGACGAAGCGGCGAAAGATGTCGTTGATCTGCAGATTGCGCTGGATGTAGAGGTTCATGCGCGGCGGGACCACCATCAGGTTCGGGTCATCGGGCAGGTCGCGCTGGCGGCTGACGTTTGCCTGCAAGCCGTACTCTTTCTTCGCGATCGGCGAGGTGGCCAGAATCAGGCCGCCGTTGGTATTTTCCTGCTCAGACATGACGACTAAGGCGACCTTCAGCGGGTCCCAGCCGCGGGCGACCGCCTCAACGGAAGCGTAGAAGGATTTATTATCGATTAAAAAAACGACCCGGTGCGGCTCGTTTGCATAAATAGACGGTTCACTCATCGCCAATCACCTCGAGGTTCATTATACGAACAAACGTTCTATTTTGGCAAGCAATTTGATTCGCAGTGAGTGCTATAATTTTAATGTTCAGATTAAAAAATGAGGTGAAAGAATGTCAGTATTAACAGATTCATACACCCTGCCAAATGGGGTCAAGATCCCGCAGGTCGGCTTTGGGACCTGGCAGATTCCTAATGGAGACAAGGCTTATCAGGCGGTGACTGAGGCGTTGCGCCAGGGTTATCGGCACATTGATACGGCCCATGGCTACGGCAACGAGGAAAGCGTGGGCAAGGCGATCCGCGATTCTGGGATCCCTCGCGATCAGATTTTCGTGACCTCGAAGCTTCCGGCAGGTGCGAAGACGGCGGAGGCAGCACAACAAGCCTTTGCGGAGTCCATGGCGCGGCTGGACCTCGGCTACATCGACATGTACCTGATCCACGCCCCGTGGCCGTGGGAGGAGTTTGGGGCCGACTACCGGGTGCAGAACCGGACGGTGTGGGCCCAGATGGAATCCTTCTACACCAGTAAAAAAGTGCGTGCGATTGGGATTTCTAACTTCAACGTGCGCGACCAGGAGGACCTGTACGCGCACTGCAAGATCAAGCCAATGGCGCTGCAGCTGCAGTATTACATCGGTTTTACCGAAGATGACAACGTCCAGTGTGCTAAGGAGAACGGCCTGTTGGTCGAGGCCTTTTCACCGCTGGCAACCGGCTTCTTGCTCAACAATGATGCGGTCAAAACCGTGGCTGCGCATTACGGCACCGGGGTGGCTCAGGTGGCGATCCGCTACGTCCTGCAAAAAGGGCTCCTGCCGCTGCCAAAGGCGACCAGCCCGGCGCACATTAAAGCTAACACCGAGTTGGACTTTACGCTCAGTGCTGAAGACATGAAGACGCTGGACAGCCTGAAGGACACCGCACCAGGTGAGGACAATAACCGGTACTGAGACAATAAAAAACACGCCTGATTTTTAGGCGTGTTTTTTGGTGCCATCTGACGCGGCTGCCAAGCTGGGGGCGCGGGTGAAGCTGTGGTCTGGATGGGCGTCGATCAAGCTTTGATCGGCCGTGAGAATCACAAACCGTGAGTGGGTGCCTGCCAGCGCCTGGTTGGCGAATCTCAGAAAGGCACGCGTCTCGGTCGGCACCATTACGGCGGGCAACCCTTTGGCCAAAATCACGGACCGTTTGCCCATGAGGCCGCGGAAGAATTGGACATAAAGACTTTCCGCTGGGGTCAGCTGGCTTGCGGGCTGATCTAAGAACAGGGTGTCTTGGCGCAGCGCTTCGGGCAGCTGGTTCAGGGCCGGGCCGCGACTGTTGATGAGCAGGTTGGCGCGGACCGACAGATAGGGCACGATGCCGGTGTCGGTTTCATCGACCAGGGCCAGCGCCTTGGTGCAGCCGCCGCTGACAAAAGCCTGGGTGTAGGCGGCGAACGTCTGACTCAGCGAGTCAGCGGAAACAAAGACAAAACTGGTGGTTCCCGGCGCGAAGAGGGTCTGAACATGATCGCGGAAACTTTGTGCCATTTGGGGATGAAAAAGCGTCATAGACAAGGCTCCTTAAGAATTGACTTGATCGGTTGAAGACGCGGTGTGCAGCAGCTGCCGCCTGAGTAAACTCAATTCGGCAAGCGCGGCAGTACCTTGCCCTAAAATAATCGTGCCACACCCGGTCAGCAGGGTCGGGACAAAGCCATAAAGTTGGTGCGACGGCTGTGGGGCATTCGGCGGCGGGCCAGGAAAGAAGAGCCCGGGGCCGGTAAACTCAGTCAGTTTGTGCTCAAACAGTGCCTTGAGGCTTTGGGTCGCCGTGCTGCTGGACACCGTGCGGCTGAACTCGGCGGTCAGTGCGTTGCGGCTTTGCGTCATCAGCAGGTGATTGAGCGAGTCGCTCAGCAAGAATGTGACCAATCCGACGAACAGGAAGGCCCCGACAAACACCAATAGGCTTTCCACCACGTATTGGGCAGCGACGTCAAACGGACTTTTGCCCAAGATCAGGTAGGTTTCCGACTCTGCCCGCCGGTTGTGTGCGGACCACCAGCCGAAGCCAAAACTCAGCAGCAAGGTGATCGCAACTGCCAGCCACCACGTAGCCACATACCGGCCATCAAGGGAGGCATAGCCGGCCTTGACGGCTTGCACGACTCGGCTGGAGGTCGTCTGCCCATTGGTCGTCAGCATCTCCAGGCGGTTGAGAAAGCCTTGGCGCATGTTGGCATTGGCGTGGCGAAGCGTCCATAACGCCAGACTGGTGAGACAAAACAGGGCGGCAAGCAGCAATTCGCCGAAGTAAATGCGTTTACGATATCGAATGGCACTGGTTACGCGCTCCATGAACCGCATGCTTGTCACCACCTTTTGACTCAAAGTATAACGGGCAGTTTTGAACAAAGTGTGAAGCCGACGCGAAAAAGTGGGTGTCAAAAAAGGCCCTGATTCACATCAGAGCCAAACAAGGTTATTTGCCGGTTTGCTTGGATGGCCGGACCTCGCCATTGGCTTGGTCGGCAACCTTGGCAGGGTAGCTGCTGAGCACGCTCGAATCATTTGCGACCTCGGGGGCGTCAGTGCTGAAGTCAGACATAGTTGACTGGTCATTGTTTTGGCTGAACACCGAGGTCGACTTTTTCCCGGCCTGTTGCTCCACGTGCATCATTTGCGCCAAGCTCTGCGAAAAGTCGGCCTGGGCCGGGTTGACCGGGGTGTAGCCTTTTGGCACGTAAAAGCGGAGCAGATTTTTGTTGGCGAGGGTGTCCGAAAGCGCCAGCTCCTGATCGACGTGCTTTTGTTTTGCGTCAATTTTGGCCTGCTCAGCGGCTGGCAGGCTAACCAGTTGGCCGGTTTTATTGTCATAGACACTGCCGCTGAGCACGGTGTAGCGCGGGGTGACAAAGTCATGGTCGCGAAAGGCGACGGTGGTGTCATGCTGCGGGGAAAGCAGATCGGTGCCGAATTGGACAAAATGCTGCGTGTTCACACCAAGCAGGTGGAGCAGTGTCGGCAAGACGTCGATCTCGCCGCCGTAGGTGTGGTTGATGCCGCCCTTGAGCCCCGGCATGTGGAAAATCAAAGGCACGCGCTGGAGCTGAGCGTTGTCGAAGGCGTCCCAGTCGTCTGCAGTGGCGTCGTTGGTGAGCTTGGCGGCCGTGGGATTGGCGTCCGGCGTCAGCATGGCGGCGAGGTTCTTGTTGCGGTCGTCCGACAGGCCGTAGTGGTCACCGTACAGCATGACCAGCGAGTTTTTCTCCAGCCCAGACGTTTTCAGGTAGGTGAAAAACTCTGCCAGCGCTTGGTCGAGGTAGTGGGCGGTTCGGAAGTAACCTTTGATATAGGCGTCATCGGTGTTGGCCTCGGGAAAATCGGAATCCTGATCGGTGATGAAAAACGGGTAGTGATTCGTCGTCGTGATGACCTTGGCGTAAAACGGCTGCTGCAGGTGTTCCAAGTACTTGACCGTCTCGCCGAATAGCAGCTTGTCCTTGATGCCATAGGCGGTCCGGGTGTTGGCGTCATGATTATAGAAATTGCCATCAAAAAAGTAGTTATACCCAAGGCTCTTGTACACGTTGTTGCGGTTCCAGAAGGTGCCCACGCCGCCGTGGAACACGGCACTGGTGTAGCCGGCGTACTGCTGCAGCAGGCTGGGCGCACCCTGGAAGGTGTTATCCGTCCCGAGCGCGGAAAATAGCGAGCCAGAGGCCAGCCCAAACGTACTGGTTTCGAGCATGTTCTCGGCGTCGGAGGTCTTGCCGGGCCCGACCTGATGGTAGAAGTTATCAAAGCTCAGCGTGTCCTTCTGCTTGATCAGCGAGTTTAAAAACGGGGTGACCTCTTGGCCGTCCACCTTTTGGCCGATCAGGAATTGCTGGAACGACTCCAGGTGGATGATGATGACATTTTTGCCTTTCGCCGTGCCTTCGTAGCTGACGTTAGGGGCGGCGTAATGGCTTTGGGTGTACTGCAAAATTTTGTCCATGTCGGCGCTGTCGGCGCTGGCGCGCACCTGATTGTTGCGCGCGGTTTGGAAGCCATCGTAAGCCGTGAACGGCACCAACCCCAGGTACTTGACGGTGTAATTATGATCGAAGTTGCGGGTCAGCAGCTGGGGCCGGTTCAATTCGCTGACTGCCATGGTGACGCCAAAAAAAGCGACGGCGACCAGTGACACGGCCTGGGCGAGGTGATAAGCGACTGGACGGGGGTCCAAAGTGAGGCCAAAGTGAGGCCACTGCGGGGATTCGTGGTGAATGTAGCGCCAGAGGTTGCGCAAGCCGTAAATCAGGTAGGCCAAGACCACCAGCACGACGTCGAGCCAGTAAACTAAGTCGCGTGGGGTCAGCATGTTTAAGGTGCTGGTGCCAAGCCCCTGACTCACCTTGGAGACGCCCAGCATCGTCTGCACCGTCATGAAATCGCTGAATTCTCGGTAGTACAGGACATTGGCAAAGACCAAGATGGTCAGCAGCACGTAGACCACGATTGCCAAGGCGTAAGCGCGACGTGGTTTTTTAAGGTAAAGGGCCAGGCCCAGCAGGAAAGCGGCGATGCCCAGCGGATTGATCAGTTGCAGCACTTGCTGCAGCAGCCCTTCGGCGCCGAGCGTGAAGTCGACGTAATAAGCGAACTCCGTCTTTACCCAGAGCAAGGTCAATAAGATGATCAAAAACCCTACTCGGGTCGTTCTAAGCCGGTTGCTCAGGTCTTTCACGGCGCGCCTCCTTACAGAATAGTCGCTGTCATTGTACCTGTATGAGCGAAACGGGGCAAACAAGCAGCCGCCAAAGTGATTTTTTGTAAGAATGATTTAAACCCTTGAGGCTGATCAAGAGGGGCTGGCCCGCATTGCTACAATCAAGTTAAAGAAACAAAAACGGAGGCAGCCATGCTATTTCTGGGCCCATTATATCAATATGCCCAATCACGGCTGGCAGGGCACATCAATCATTGGCCACTGGTGAAGCTGGCGATTTATAGCTTGGACAAGACCCTGTTCTACTTGCTGATTGCCTTGGTCCTGCGGTGGGGTTACTTGCGGCTGCGGCACCAAAAGCCGCGGCTGCGCGGGGAGCTGCGGTGGTTCTTTTTCACCGGCTATCTACTGCTGCTCCTGATGCTGACGGTGTTTCGGAATCACTACTTTCCTTGGCAGTGGCCGGTTTATCTGCATCGCCCCCTCAGCGACATTAATTTTGTGCCGTTGGTCAACACGCTTAAATTGCGGTTCGGCAGTCCTGTCGATTTGTGGTATCAGTCGCTGGGCAATGTGGTTTGGTTTTTACCCTTCGGCTTTGGTCTGCCAGCGATGACCAAGCACCGCCTGCGGCCATTTGGGGTCGTTTGGCGCGCGGCTTTGCTGTCTGTTGTCATTGAGGCACTGCAGTTCGTGCTGTACACCGGGGTCGCCGACATCGATGATGTGATTTTTAATACCCTCGGCGGGCTGCTGGGTTATGGCATCTATCGGTTCCTGTTTGGCCGGGGTAAACGGCAATGACGGTCTGAGAAGACCGTTTTTTTTATGAGATTTTCTGAAAGCAGGTACGGCTTTTTACATTTGGTGAAAAAATCGATTGTGCAAGCGCTGATTTGAAAAAAAGTTTGGTTCCGGGGGTATACTGTTTGCAGACACGGATTAACCTCACGCTTTGCGGCGGGTCACCGCCGTCCCCAGCTTGTCTGCAACCGGCTTCAGAAACCGTTTGCGGCCATGCCTGCAAGGACGTGTAGGGTTGTGCTGAAAACGAAATCACGATAGACTGAATACTTGTGTCTTTAACTATTTGCCCAATATTCAATTCATTAATAAGGAGACGACTCATGGGAATTATTATCGCGCTGATCCCCGCGATTGCCTGGGGATCAATTGGTTTGGTCAGCGGCAAACTCGGTGGAAACGCCTATCAACAAACGCTGGGGATGACCTTTGGGGCCCTGGTTTTCGGTATTGGCACCTTCATCGTGGCGCAGCCAACGCTCGATGCCCGGGTCTGGCTGTTCGGTATTCTGTCCGGCCTGTTCTGGAGTCTTGGTCAGAGCCAGCAGTTCCAAGCCATGAAGTATATCGGGGTGTCGCTGACCGTCCCAATGTCCACCGGCATGCAGCTGGTCGCTAATACCTTGGCCGGGGCCTTGCTGTTTGCAGAGTGGCAGACGACCAAAATGGTCGTGCTGGGGCTGCTTGCCCTGTTTGCCCTGATCGCCGGTGCGGTATTGACGTCGCGCACGGAAAAAACGGGTGAGGCAGGCATCACCAATTACAGCGCCGGGATCCGCACGCTGATCATCTCCACTGTCGGCTACGCGGGGTACACGATTGTCGTCAAAGCGGCCGCGCTTGGCGCCAGTGCCGTGGTGCTGCCGCAGGCGGTCGGCATGGTCATTGGCGCCTTGCTCTTTTCGATCGGCCATCACGCCTTTTCCAAAGCAACCGCAAAAAATGTGGTCACGGGGTTGCTTTGGGGCACCGGGAACGTCTTCATGCTGATGGCGATGGCCGATGTTGGCCTGGCTGTCGCATACTCCTTATCGCAAATGGGCATCGTGATTTCCACGTTTGGCTCGATCTTCCTGCTTGGGGAGAAGAAGACCCACAAGGAAATGATTTGGATTGCCTGGGGGTCAGTGCTGATTATTGCAGGCGGCGTTCTTTTAGGTATCATGAAGTAGTCTTAACTGTTCTGCGCGGGCTTGTTACCTGCGTAGGACTTTTTACTTTTGCTAGCCGCTTTCTTGCTTTTTAGCAGGGCGATGCTTAAAGTTGGAGATGTCAAAGACAATAGGAGGAACTCATTAAAATGGCTCACATTTCATTTGATTCATCGAAGCTTTCAAAGTTTGTTCACGAGAACGAACTGGGCGAAATGCAGGCAATGGTGACTGCTGCAGACAAAGAACTGCGCGAAGGCACTGGCGCCGGTAACGATTTCCGCGGGTTCTTGGACCTGCCAGTGAACTACGACAAGGACGAATTTGCCCGGATCAAGGCTGCGGCCAAGAAGATCCAAGGGGACTCAGAAGTCTTCGTTGCGATCGGCATTGGCGGCTCATACCTGGGCGCTCGCATGGCCGTTGATTTTCTTTCCCACACGTTCCGCAACTACGAACCAGGCCGTAAGCTGCCAGAAGTCTACTTCGCCGGCAACTCGATTTCCGGTTCGTACCTGTCCGATCTGATTGACATGATCGGCGACCGCGACTTTTCGCTGAACGTCATCAGCAAGTCCGGGACCACCACCGAACCTTCCATCGCGTTCCGCGTGCTGAAGGCCAAGCTGATTGAAAAGTATGGCAAGGACGGGGCCAAGGGCCGCATTTACGCCACGACCGATCGCGCTAAGGGTGCGCTGAAGTCTGAATCAGACGCTGAAGGCTACGAAGAATTCGTTGTGCCTGATGACTTGGGCGGTCGTTACTCCGTGCTGTCCGCTGTGGGTCTGTTGCCGATCGCCGTTGCCGGCGGTGACATCGACCAGCTGATGAAAGGTGCCGCTGATGGCCGCGAAGCCTATTCCGACGCCGACCTCAGCAAGAACGAGGCTTATCAGTACGCGGCATTGCGCAACATTTTGTACCGCAAGGGCTACACCACTGAACTGCTTGAAAACTACGAGCCAACGCTGCAGTACTTCAGCGAATGGTGGAAGCAGCTCATGGGCGAATCTGAAGGCAAGGACCAAAAGGGCATTTACCCATCAAGCGCAAACTTCACCACTGACCTGCACTCTCTGGGTCAGTACATCCAGGAAGGCCGGCGCAACCTCATGGAAACCGTCGTTTGGGTCGACAAGCCGAACCACGACGTCGAGATCCCGGCAGAGCCAGGTTCCCTTGACGGTCTGGAATACCTCGAAGGCAAGAAGATGTCCTTTGTTAACCGCAAGGCTTACGAAGGCGTTGTTTTGGCCCACACCGATGGCGGTGTGCCAGTGATGACTGTCACCATTCCGCAGCAGGATGCCTATACGCTCGGCTACCTGATCTACTTCTTTGAAGCAGCCGTTGCCGTTTCCGGCTACCTGAACGGGATCAACCCGTTCAACCAGCCAGGCGTTGAAGCGTACAAAAAGAACATGTTTGCCCTGCTTGGCCGCCCCGGCTTTGAGGACATGACCAAGGAACTGAACGCACGCCTGTAAGCGATAGGCGCGTCTAGTCCACAGATGAATAAAAAGCGCTCAAGTCAAAAGCAAGGCTCACCATTTATGATGAGGCGATGCGCAAGGCTTGAGCGCTTTTTTGGCGGCGGCAAATCAGGTACGCTAAAGGTCAGGAGGGGCAGCGATGAGTGCTGAAACGAAACAGGCAAAAATGCCTAAAACGGCAGTGTCGACCAGCCGTGCCGACCGCAAACCGGCAGTGGGCGTTGTGACTTTGGCGGCGCTGGCGGGTCTTTACTGGTGGCTAGCGCGGGCAAACAAGTAACTCAGACCAATCAAAACGCCTCGTCTTTTAAGTAAAAGGCGAGGCGTTCTTGTTAGGGTATTTAGCGCAGCGCCTTGCGATACCCCGCGGCTTGCGCTTGTTGCTCGGTGGCGAAGTAGACCGCGTTGCTGGAACTCATCCGGTAGCCGGACTGGCCCGGTACGTGGTAGATGTGGGAGTTGCGATTGCCCACGATTTTGCCAGTGCTGGCGGTGTTCATGTCGCCGCTTGCGCCAGCTGCCGAGGCTTGGGCGGTTGGTGCCGCGCTCGCATTCGTACTTCCACCTTGAGGCTGCGGCGCCGTTGAGGTCTCGGCGGCGCTCACCACGCTTGTACCATCGGCGTAATTAATCGTGACGCCGGCTTCGACGTTGAATATGTAAACGTTAAAGCTCAAGCCGCTAGCCCCGATGCCTTCCGCCATCATGTGGACGCCCGAGGCGAGGAGGTTGTTGCCTTTGTATACTGGCCGCACCGAGTACCGCACATAGGCGTTCGGATTGGTTTTCATGAAGTAGGCGATGTCGTCTTCAAACCGCAACATTTCCGGTGAGTTCAGCGAGCGCGTGCCGGTCATCAGGTTCTTGGGGTTGTTGTTCTGGCCGGTGAGCTGATAGCCGATGAGGTGACTGCGGTTGTAGAGGTAGCCGCTCTTCAACTTCTTGTTGTGCCAGCCGGTGGGATCCCAGGTGAGGGGCTCCCGCTCGGCAGTTGGCATCATGGCCTTGTTCATCAAGGCTTCTGCATCAGTCGCGCGGTTGAGCCCGTCGAGGTCGGCGAATCGCTGCCAAGTGCCTTGCTGAGTGCTGAGGTCCGCGGCGGAAAAAGTCGGCCTGCCGCCGTTGACGTCGATGGTTTGCGTGCCACTGTAGGTGAGGTTGGCCAGGTCTTGATCCGCGGCGGCCTTGGCCTTTTCCGCAGCTGCCTTAGCCAGCGCCGCTTTTTTGGCCGCGGCGGCCTTGGCGGCTTTGGCTTTCGCCTTGGCCGCTGCCCGTTTCTTACGTGCCGCGGCCTGTTTGCGTGCTTTTTCCCGCTTGGCCGCTTGTTTGGCGGCATCGGCCTTGGTAGTTTGCTGCTGGCTTGTGTTGTCGGTGCTGGTACTGCTGCAGGCGGTAAGGCTGGTGGTGCCCAGCCCTAACACGACGGTCAAGGTCGTGGCGATCCTCAGCAGCCGGCGCCAGCTGCGATGCGATGATTCGGTCTTCCCCAACATGATTCCCCCTAATTAACTTCTTCTTCCATTATGCCCTTACGCCGCCGGGCTGGTCGAGTCAAACTGGGGATTTGCTGAATTAATAAAATTTTGGTCCAGGCTTTGACCGGCGCGGGCCCCCTGTGCTAGCGTTAACGTATCAATGATGAAAAGGTGATTGCATGCTTAATGTTGGCGTGATCGGACTTGGCAATATCGCGCAAAAAGCGTATTTGCCAACTTATGCAACGATGCAGGACACAGTTCAGTGGTATTTGGACACGCGTGATTTGGGGAAGTTGACCAAGTTGGCCAATCAGTTTCGGCTGACGGCGGCCGGCACGGATCTTCAGGCTTTGGACAGCCTCAAACTGGATGCGGTGATGATCCATGCGGCCACTCCGGCCCACTACACGCTGGTCAAGCATTTTCTCGAGCGCGACGTTAATGTGTACGTGGACAAGCCGCTGGCGACGACTAAGGAAGCCGTACAGGAGCTGTACATGATCGCCGCCGCACATCGCAAGCTGCTGACGGTGGGCTTTAATCGGCGGTTTGCACCGATGATCCAGGAGCTTGCCGCGCTGCCGAATAAGAATGTGATCCAAGTCGTCAAAAATCGTGTGGCCAGTCCGCAGCCCGCAGCGGAAGCCATTTTCGATCTGCTCATCCACCCGCTCGACACCGCGCTCATGCTCGCCGGTTTTCCTTCTGACCCCAAAGCGCGGTACAGTATGCACGCCGATAAAGATGGCAATCTTGAGCAGGCGACGATCACGTTTGCTGCGCAGGGGATACGGGTCGAGGCCGGGATCAACATGGTGGCCGGCGCGAATTTAGAAGAGGCCACGGTCAGCACCACTGATGGCGTGTACCGGGTGCAGGACCTCAGCCGATTGCAGGCCTACACCAAGGCTGGTGAGACCACTAAGCTGGCCCCGGACTGGCAGCCAACGCTTGAGACTCGCGGCTTTGCCCCAGCGGTTCGGGCCTTTCTGACCGCGATTCAAAATCAAACGGATAATCCGGTCGCCCCGGAAAGCAGCCGAATCACGCATCAGCTGCTTGCCGACATGGTTGCTCAGCTCCACTAAAAAACGCCCGCGGGCGTTTTTTTAGTCCGTTTTCGAAACGGCGGCTTTGATGGTCAAGATGCCGGCACTCAGCGCTAAGGCGCCAGAGACCAAGGTCAGGCCGCCCGCGACTGTGGCCAAAATGCCAAGTGGCAGGATGTGAGTTTTGCGCATGACTGAATCCCCCTTATCTGTCTTTAGTTTACCTGATTGGTTAGAAGAACGCGCGAGAATTTATCCCCGTTTCCTGGCTTGCCGAATGTGAGGCGGCACGGGCAACGGTTTTTTTTTGCGGCTTTTTCTTTGGGCAACAGACGTTATCCGTGCAATTAGGGAAACCACCATGCTAGATTTAAGTTAAACATAGTAAACAATTTATGGTAAAGATAAGGGGGAACCAATATGGAAAAGCCAATCAGCGTCCCCAAGACGCAGGCGCCGGCCAAACCCAAGAGCCGCGTCGGCTCCACCATCGTACTCGGCGTGGGCATTTTGCTCGCGCTGCTTTTCGCCGCGTCGACGGCCTATTCGGGGATGAAGGCGGGGCTCACTGTGGCGGCTGGGATTCCAGGGGCCATTATCGGCTCGGCGGTGGTCCGCGCCTTTGCCCGCAGGCAGGGGTTTGCCGGCACCAACGAAATGCAAGGAATGGCCAGCGGGGGTGAAACCGTCGCCTCCGGGATGATTTTTGTGTTACCCGCAGTCCTGTTGATCGGCGCGCAGATCAACTTCTTCGAGGCGGTATTGGTCGGCACGCTGGGCGTGCTGTTCGGGATCGGCACGGCCTCCATCGTTGAGAATCACTTGATTGTCGGCAGCAAGGATACCCTGCTGTATCCGGAAGCGATGGCGATCTCCGAGACAATCCGGGCCAGCGCGGCAGGCGGCCAGGGCATGAAAATGATGGCCTCAGGCTTTGGCATCGGGGGGCTGTTGACCATGGCGACCGGCTCGATGTTCGGCTGGATCAACAATCATTTTGTAATGTACGGTCCTAAGGATTTTAAGTGGAAGTTTGAGCTGGAGGTTAATCCGCTGCTGGCAGGGATCGGATTTATTGTCGGCATGCAAGTGGCCCTGCAGATGTTTGCTGGGTCACTGCTGGCCAACTTCGCGATTGCGCCATTGATCGGTTACTTTACTGACATGGCGGGCGGCGGCCACGAGGTCTGGAACGCGGCGGGTACCGCAGTGAGTTCGCTGGGGTTTGACGGCATTTCCGGCAGCTACAACCGATACTTGGGCGCCGGCATGATGCTGTGCGGTGGCCTGATCGGCGCAGTCAAGCTGGTGCCGGTGATCGGGCGCTCACTGAAAGTCGCGTTTGGCGGCAAGGAAAAGAGATCCATGTTTGGCATCATGCTGCTGGGCTTTGCCATTTTGTCAGTCTTTGTGCTCAGCAGTATTTTCTCCGGCAACATCATGATCGGCCTGCTTGGTGGGGGTCTGGCGATGTTGTTGGCCTTCGTCTTTGTGGTCGTGGCCGCGAACCTGACCGGCACGATCGGGACATCAAACTTACCAGTTTCCGGGATGACGATTGCCTCGCTGGTTCTGCTCACGGTGCTCTTCGTGGCCATGGGCTGGACCTCTGACTTTGATCTGCGCTCGCTGCTGCTTCTAGCCACCTTTGCGGTCACCGCAATCAGTATCGGCGGCGGTTACTCGCAAACCCAAAAAGCCACCGAGCTGGTTGGCGCGGCGCGGCCAAAGATGCAGCGGCGGTTCCTGCTGGCTGCGGTGATTGGGGTGGTGACGGTGGTCGGCGTAATCGTGGTCTTAGCGCCACAGCTGGCTGATACCAGTGCCGATGCTGCGTTTGGCCTGCCTCAGGCCAACCTGATTGCGGCTTTGACCTCGGGCATCATCACCGGGCAGCTGCCCTTCACCATCATCTTCATCGGGGTGGCAATGGGGCTGGTGATGCACTTCCTTAAGCTGCCGATCATGACAGTTGCGATTGGTTTCTACCTGCCGATGGCTACCACTGCAATCATCTTGGTCGGTGCGATTGTTCGCATGATTGTGGAAGGCAAGGGCAAACCGGCCAATCAGGAACGCGTGCAGCACGGCGTTTCGCTGTCCTCGGGCCTGATCGCAGGCGGGTCGATCATCGGCCTGACCGGGATTCTGCTGTCAATCAGCGGGGTGCTGACTCACGGCACGCCGACTGGCATACTAGCCGGAAACGGCGCGGCAGTCGCACTGCTCGCTGTGCTGGTGATTGCGATGCTGTTCTTCCTTCGTAAATCTTCTGTAACGGCGAAAACAAATAAATAATGGTGCCGGCCCGAGTCGAACCAGGCGTGTCTGACCGCTAAACGCACGCTACGAGCGGCCTTACCGGGGCTTTGCGGAATGTGACAAAATAGTTACAAATGCGCCGTGAATTTGCACCAATGTAAAAGTTGTGTATAATGGGCAACATACAAAGAAAAGAATTAGAATCTTCACGGAGCGTTTGAGGACCGGCAAGGCCACTTAAACGGCGATGTAATCGGCCCGCGAGGAATCCGAATTTTGATATAAAAGGAGGATGACGCAGATGGTCACAGTATTAGTCGGTGCAGCCGCACTCTCGGTTAACGGGTTGTGGGTCTACGCGATGTTTGATCGAGCAGGGCGGACCTGCCGTCACCAAGAAACCCCAAACATGATGGTCGCTAAGAAAAAATAGCGCATGCGAGAGGAAAAAGTACGCCGTTGCAACTTACACTGTTGCAGCGGCGTCTTTTTGTGCGGTGAAAACTATCAGCCAGTTAGTCAGGGCTTGATGTAGGCATACCCCTCGTGTTGTCTTTTGGCCAATTCGAACACGCCGGCCGGCACCACGGTCAAGCCTGGCTGCAGATCCGCTTCCGCAACGTGGTGGCTAGCCATTGCGTTGTGGCAAACTGCGACAGTGACGCCCGCGGCCACCAATGGCTTGAGGTCGATGGTACTGCCGATGGTGGCGTCGACCACCGGCGCGCCGTTGATTAGCAGCTCGACTTGGCCGCTGACGCCCGCTTCTTTGGCCGCGGCCAAGTAGTTGGGAATATTGCTCAAGACAGTCGGCCACTTGGTCGCCTCGTCAAGGTGAAAAATCGTGTCCATGTGTGTCATCTCCTTGCCGAGATTATACCGCGAATGGCCCGCGGCCGTTAGAAATTGTCGGCTTGGTGGTTGACATCCGCGCTGAATCCTGTAAACTTATAAACGTGCTTTAAAGACATTGCCCGTTAGTCAAGGGGTTAAGACGCCTGGTTCTCAGCCAGGAAACACGGG
The DNA here is from genome assembly GCF_016861805.1 of Lacticaseibacillus sp. 53-4. NCBI lineage: Bacteria > Bacillati > Bacillota > Bacilli > Lactobacillales > Lactobacillaceae > Lacticaseibacillus > Lacticaseibacillus sp. 53-4. The sequence continues at coordinate 5,465 of NZ_BOLT01000001.1, read as the reverse complement.
TTCGAATCCCGTACGGGTGATCAGATGCCGCAAAACGTTGTTACATCAGCGTTTGGCGGCTTTTTGTTTGGCGGCGCCAGTTTTTAACTGGGCGCACGTCACAAGGCCGCAAAAAAATCCTGCGCGGTCCGCGCAGGATTTTTTTGTTAAGCTTTCTCATTGGGCACAAACACGATTGGCCGCTGGCCATGTCTGCCTTTGATAATGTCCACGTCAAAGAAGGAAAGGGTCATGGTGGTGCCACCCGGTTCAACAATGTACTCATCGCGCAGCAGGTAGAGGCCAGCAAACACGAACATGAACAGCACCGGCACGACCTCGAGTGAGGCGTAGAAGATGTGCATCAGGATCAACGCGACTGTCGCGATGATCAGCAGCGTTAAATATTTTCCTTGCTTGCGCTCGATGTGCGGCTGGCCGCTGTATTGGGCCATCAGTTGATTTAACTTGGGCTCCCGGTACCGCCGCCCGTCGGCGCTGTGAAAGTTTTCCGTCACCACAATTTCTCCATTTCACCAAAATCAGCGTTTCGCCGCCTCATTTATAGGTGCTCAACAGGCTGGATGCCTGCGCCTTCGCGGTTGCGCTCAACGCCTGATATTCCTGGTAGGCTTTGACGTAGTTGCCTTCCGCCACGGCTTCGCGCAGCGGGGTCAGCTCACTCGTGGAAAACACGGCGGCCGCCGCAGTATTCGCCTGAGCCGCCGGCACGCCGGTGGTCGATTGAAGCAGGTGCGAAAACTTATCCTGATTGCCCGCCGCCTGGACGATGGTGCTCATTTTCGTGTTGTCCAGTGTGGTTGCGGCTTGGTCGAGTACCGCGTCAGTCGTAGGGTCGCCAGTTTTGCGCTTTTCGATCTGCTTGACCAGCTGGGCTTTCACCGCGCTGTCGGCCGGGGTGTCGTTTCCGGTAACATTCCGGTAGGTGTTGTTCAGCGGCGTAAAGAAGACCACCGCCAGCACGCCTAACACGACAATGAGGCCTAACAGGATCGCGATGACCCGTGGCCAGCGGCGTTTGCGCCTGACCCGCGGTTTTTTCTGACTCCGTCGTCTTGCTTCTCGCATCAAATCACTCCTTATATACCCACTATTATAGAACGTTCAGACGGGGCTATTTGGTAAGATTGTTTGTTTTTTCATTGGTCGCGATGTGAACGACGCGGGAAAAACGAAGATAGGCGATAAAGTGGAAGACCACGCCGGCGATCAGCAGGATGCCGGCCACCAGGTTCGAGAAGCTGGTGGCAATCATGGACAGCAGGTAAATGCTGACGCTGCGCGCGGGATCGAGCCGGATGCGCTCGTAGTGGCTGGTGATGCCGCTGCGCTCAACGGTTTGCAGCTCGGGATGATGCTCCAAGTAACGGTACAGGAGCAAAAATGAGAGTGAAATCAGCAAGGCCACTAAATCATACACGATGAACGCCAGCCGGATGTCGCTGGTATTGCCGTCGGACAGCGCCTCGATCAGCAGTACCATCGCGTAGTTGACCAGCGTCACGGTGAAGAGCACGAACAGGTTGAGGACGTTCAAGGTTCGATTGGTACGTTTGACGTACTGAAAATAGTCATGGTGAAAAAGCCAGCTGGTGCCCACGTAGAAGTATGACAACAGATACATCAAAAACAGGGGCGCCTGGTGCAGCACGACCTGGTTCAACGATCCAGGTTTAATCGTTTCCGGCTGGAATTCCAGAATCAGGATCGTCAACAGGATCGCAAAAACACCATCGCTTAGTGCGTCGATTCGCGACTTACTCATGTGTCATCACCTCGTGATAAATTTGTTCGGCTAGGTCAGAGGTCGAGTGACCACCTAGGACCTCGTCGCCAGCCAGCTGGTCCTGATCCCGCCACCAGCGGCGGAGGGTCGCTTCGCCGAAGGGAACCGCTTTGGCCCGGTCCCGCCGGGCGGCTTCTTCAAACGGCAGGTCGAGATAATATTGCCAAACGCTGGGCGCGAATGTGGCCGCCACGTCCTTGAGCATTGGGCCGTACACATCGCGGCGCAGGATACCTTCAATGATTGTGTACTGGTAATGTTGGCGACCGAACTCAGCCAGTGTTTTGATCAAAGGGACTGCTAGGGTGCCTTCGTGGTCGCTGGCGTGCAGGAGGTCACGTCGCAGCATGTCCTGATGAAGGACCAGGGTTTGGCTTTCTGGCAGTTTTGCGGCGAGCTTGTTCGCCAGGGTCGTCTTGCCGCTTGCAGAATTGCCGCGGAGAATAATCAGTTTTGCCGTCACGTTCCCACTTCCTTTTTGACTAGTATGCCGCAATTTGGGGTAAAAAAACACTCGCCGGTGATTGGCGAGTGACTGTATTGATTACAGGTTTTTGTCCATGTTGAACGTCAGCTTGGAAAGTTCCATGCCTTGCATCAGCATGCTGGCGATCTGCTTCTTGGCTTCAGCCTTGACGGCAGCGACCAGTTTGTAATTGGCCTGAGTCAGCGCGTCGGTCAGCGCCTGGCCGGTCAGGTCTTTGGTGGCCGCGTCAGTTTCTGCGATGTGAACGCGATACAGCCGGTACTGCTCGGTCAGATAGTCGCGGTTTTGCTGGATGAACTTGCTGTAGTGGCTTTCTACCAGCATGCCCAGGCTGCGGTGCAGCCAGTAGGCGGAGTCTTGATCGACATCCAATGTCATCGGTGTCTGGGAGTACGACGGGTCGGTGTCATCGGCGTTGCAGTAAAACGGCACGTATGGACTGAAGGTCGGGATGCCGATGTTCAACCACATGATGGCGGCGTGGCCAAAGTCAACGTCGTTTCTCAGTTGCAGAATATGCGAGTTCTGGGTGCGATTGAGGCCAATCGGCCGGTAGCGGAGACGGTCCGCGTCGGTCGAATCCTTGGCAAAGGGATCGTACGGGGTCTCGTTGTAGTGCGAGCCAAGGATTTGGGCAATGTCTTCGCGGGTGATCTTGTGATCAGTGTGCATGATGAAGGGCAGCTCGCCAGATTCCGGCTCCTCTGCGACTTCTGGGTTCAGGATGTGATGCGCGTACCACACACGCGGTGTGTTGTAGTGGCGGTCCTTTTCGTTGAACGTGCCAAAAATGTGGCGGAAGTTCCAGCCCTTTTGGTCCGGGTTCAGGTGATGCTGGTCGACGAAGTCCTGAATGCCATCGCTCCAGATGAAATTGTCGCTGTCGGTGAAGTCGACTTGCTGAATTGCGACCTCGTTAGCGGCGACGGCGTAGGCATCGTCGGGGATGCGCTGGGCGACCCAGTGGTGGCCAGTGACGATTTCCATGTACCAGACGTTATCCTTATCGGAAAACAAGACCGAGTTACCGGCAGGAGAGCCGTATTGTTTGATCAGCTGGCCGAGGTATTCGACTGCGTGCCGGGCGCTTTCGACGAAAGGCAGCGTCATGTTGACGATCAGGTCCTCGTCCAGACCATCTTTGACCAGGGGATCAAAGGCCAAGGCCCGCTCGTTGCCGTACGTGGATTCGGTCGCCGACATCGCGACGTTCTTTTCGTTGATCCCGGATTCTTCGTAGTCGCCGCCGTGTTCGGTGTCGACGTTTGGTACGGCGTTGTAGCGATAGCCGTTTTCCGGCAGGTCGGCTTCAAACCCGTTGAGCGGGGACTTGACGTGCAGCCCCTTTTCGCCGTGCCAGGCCGGGTGCATGTAGAAGCGGTGCGGTGCCAGCACGTGGAAGGTGTCGTCATTGCGCGAGATCATGGTGCTGCCGTCAATGCTGGCTTTTTTCCCCACCAGGATTGACGTGCAAGCAGATTCGATTTTCATTCTTACCCCTCATTTCTAATGACTGTACACCTAGTGTACGCCAAACATTCGGGCTTTGCAGTAGTGGCGAACAGGCCCGGTCACCTTCAAGTTAGCCGGCGAGAAAATTTTTCCCGGATTTAATTGACAGGGGCCGGCATTTTTCGTAAGATATTACTCGTTGCTAAGTTATTGGGTAGTAGCGAAGTGGTAACGCAATGGACTCTGAATCCATAATCATAGGTTCGATCCCTATCTACCCAATTTATAACATTCATTGGCTGTCACTGGTTATCAAAATGCCGGTTTGACAGCTTTTTTATTTCTCGAAATTGTCATTGAATATCATTGGTTTTCAACTTTATAGAGTGGCGATAGAGTGGCGAGGATTTTTGCTAGGCAGGCGGTGGCCGTCTCATTTCGGGACGGTTCTTTTTTTGGCCAAGGCGAGACTATTTTTCTCTAACAGTGATTGACAACCTTAGCCGATTTTCATATACTACTTCTTGTGCTTTGAGATATTGGGTAGTAGCGAAGTGGTAACGCAGTGGACTCTGAATCCATAATCCTAGGTTCGACCCCTAGCTACCCAAGAAAGTCGTCCATCATGGACGGCTATTTTTGTGCTTTCAGAAAATTTTATCGTCTGCTATACTATACTGCAACACATACATTAGGAAGTCTGATGACTTTCTTAGGGGGAAATAGGTAATGCTAATTGTGAAGGACCTTTTTGTTCTACTAGTAGCCATTGAGGCGTTGTTCATAATGTTTCTTGAGATGTTTGGCACCCAAACAGAAATTGCTCGCAAGGCTTTTGACTTGTCAAGAGAATATCTTACCACCAAAGAAGCAAAATCATCTATGGCAAACCAAGGACTCTACAATGGCTTCATCGGTGTAGGCTTGTTATATGCTCGATATGGGCTTAACGGTGGGGCCTCCTATCATGTTCAGATTTTATTCGTGGGTTTTGTTGTGCTTGCTGCCATTTTTGGATCACTAACAGCAAACAAAAAGATTATATTGACCCAAGGCAGCCCTGCAATTTTAGCGCTTTTGCTACTTCTATTCGTGCACTGATGGGGTCCTAGCTGGCCTTGAAATGCGGGGTTAATTGACTAAGTGACTATTGTTCCCCTGATTCTCAAAAGCAGGTCAAAAATATTGACTTGGCTAACCGAGTAAATACTTATAACCTCGTTCTGATAAGTAAGTATCAATTTGATACTTGGTCAACAAGGCTCGAAATTCGGACTCTGTTAGCTGTTTCGATATTATCAAAGCAGTCATTAAATTCCTGAGGGGGTGGCGAATCACCACCCCCTATTTATATTGCCCAGAACGACCCGTACCTCAAGGTACACTAGTTCAGCGTGCACCAGAATGCGTCTCTCAGCACACAAAAAAACGGGCATCTCTGCCCGCTAGATGAAAACGGCAAGTCACGTAGTCAGCTTCCAAAGCAGAACGATCTGCCGGTGAAGTTGTCTATTTTTGTGGCTACGGAGTACAAACGCTTCGCGATGATGAGCCACGGTCTGTAAAATGCGCCACCGGTTAGCTATGCCGTGCGTCGGTTAAAACGGATCTACCCGCTTATCGCCTAGGACTGTCTTAATTATATCATAATCTATTGGTTATCGATACTATACGTCTGCTGCGAACAAGCCACGTAGCTGCTGGATCATGCTGACCACTGAATACGGTGGTTCTTGACTC